>JAZSKG010000043.1:0-13061 GCA_045534735.1 Candidatus Stercoripulliclostridium sp. | reverse complement strand
ATCCAGATGCCGTGGACTCCAACCTCTCCCACTAAAAAGAGAGCAACAGCGCCCACCAGAGAGGTTATAAACGCGCTTAGTGTACCAAATAATGATACGCCACCACTCATTCCCCTTTGAACCTCTTTAAAGGTTAAAACGCTAACTACTTTTCCCTCTCCGACTATACCGAGGTCGCTTGCAAAACTGTCGGCAACCCCTGCAACAACGGTTACTACGGACGCCATAAAGAAGGGTGTTAGCCCTGTTAGAAAATAAACTAACCCAAAGACTAGAGCAGGTAGTGCGTTAGAAAGTACTTGCACTATTCCCCTTGCGCCGACGCGAGGATAAAGTCCCTCTTCACGCGCCTTTCTCTTTTCCCTTTTAACAAGGCCTACAACCACGGCTCCTACAAAGGATATGGTAAATACCACGAGCCCCGTGTACGAGGTAAAAAGAGAGGCTAATACTAGTATAACGAATGCAGAAATGGTAGCGGGAATGGTGAGTGCTTTCTTCCAAAGAGCAAGGGCAACAAGCACTATTCCGACTCCTAACGCAACGTATATGGGTATTAAGTTTATATTTTCGTAAGGCATACTTAAAAGAAAAGCCCGCGGTGAGGCGGACTTTTTCTATCAATAACTATTTTGTTTGCTTGCGTTTTGCTATTATCATTCTTCTAACGGCTCTTGCGCAAGTGTATTCATATTCTTCTTGCATTTTACAAAATGCACAATGGGAGTAGGTACCACAGAGGTCTTTGCCTGCTTTTTCGCTTGCTACCCATTTTTCCACATCAAGTCTTGCTTGTAATTCTTTATTTGATCTTTCCATATCGCCCGCCTATTTACCAGTGTACTCGTCGTAGATGTTCTTCTTTAGTTTGTTGGTGTTGATTTCAATCTTGCCCTTATACTTCTTATCAACGGTAATCTTGTTGTTGTCTTCGTCGCGCTCATAGATGTCTTGAGGAACGATCTTAATATACTCGTTGTAAGCAAGGTTCTTGTCCTCTTCCTTTAGGCTCTTCTTCATAGCATCGTATAGACTTACGCCCTTGCCGTTAAAGTTGCTCTTTAGGAAGGTGATAACGTCTGCATCGTCCATGTTTGCAAGATCGGTTGCAGTAGCGTTTGCAAAGGGAGTTTTTACTATCATCATAGCGGTTACGCCTGCGTAGTCACTGGAGGTAGAACCGGTGAGGTTAGTGGTGTAGCAAGTGCCAATGGTGCCGTCAGCGGTGAATGCGTTACCTGCGTTTTGACCATATGCGTAAATGTCTTTTGCAAGGTTGGTAAAGTCTTTTACCCAACCGTTGTCGTCTTCTTCTTTAGCAATTAGGTAACCCCAATCTGCATTGAAAGAACCTTGGTCGTCACAGTAGGTGTAAAGCATTTCTTCAAAGTAAGCAATTGCCTTTTCTTCCTTTTCCTCAGCGGTTAGTTCGGTGTTGGAGTAAATTGCTTGAAGTTCAGTTTGCATATCGCCTATAACTTCCTTGATGGTCTTGTCAACTTCAAGGAATGCCTTGGAGGGGCAGTTTGCTTCTAGGTTACCCTCTGCTTCGCTTACGAACTTACAGGTTGCGCCATCTTCTTTAAGCTCATGTTTGGGGCAATCGTAATCCACGTCGTAGTTGGGGTTAGATGCAACTACCTTTTCGGTCTTTTCAAAGTATTCGCATGCTTCTTTAAGAGCATCTTCGTCGTGTCTTACGGTTTCTAGGAAGGCAAGAACTTCACTGCTGAACTTGAAGAGAACTTGCTTTACGAAGAAATATTCGTTTAGGTCAACTACTTCGGGAATGTAGTATAGGGTATCCATACCGGTGCCGGTAGAAGAAATCTTGGAAACGAATGCCTTTCTAACTTCTTCTTCGTCTTGGCCGTTATAGGTGTTCTTTTGGTTTTCTGCAAGATATTTATATTCTTTTACGATACGTGCGTCAAGGTCGGTGCTTGCGTCAAATGCTTTTTCTGCCTTAATGTATACTTCTTCACTGAAAGAGGCGTTTGCTTGGGCATCAAATTGTGCCTTGTAGAAGTAAGACATATCGCGATTGTTTGCTTTCATGTTCTCTAGGAGTTGACGATATGCATCTATCATATACTTGTCGCCACCGTTTGCAATGAGGTCTGCGTATTCTTTATCCATATCACGGATATTAGCAACCTTTTTAACTGCGGGAGCAATATCTGCATCCTTTGCGTAACGAGGAACGTCAACTTCGTCTATGGTAACAACGGAGTAATCTACTTCTTCTTCAGCCTCTGCTTTAACGTCACGGGGATATACTAGAGTATAATCGTAAACGTAGGTGTGTTCTTCGGTTTCTTCTTCGCCCTTATCGTTCAACTTGGTTTCCTTAAAGAGAACGGTAAAGTTCTTTGCTTCTTCGCGTTCTGCATAGTTGTCAGTTTTAGCAGAAGAGAATGCTACGGAGTAGCCTTCGGAAGGAACGATGAACTCTGCAGACTTGGTGTCGTCGTCGTATACAACTTGTGCCTTAATCTTGGAGTTATCAAGTTCTGCTCCGATTACGCACTTGCCGTTTTCGCCGTCAAAGAACTTTGCAAGATATGCAAGAGTATCTTCGGTAAGAACAACTTCTTTAACGTTTTCGTCTTCTATTGCTCTGTATGCTCTGGACCAATCTTCTTCTTTAGCAGTCTTTGCGTTTGCTTCCAAAGATTCGTCTATGGACTTGTTTACAGAGTAGATAGCAAGATATCTTTCTGCAAAAGTAAGAACGTCTTCTGCCTTGCCCTTTGCACCACCGCCGTAAAGAGCGGATACGCGTTCTTGAGAAGTCTTGCTAGCATCGGTTAGATATCCCATTGCTTCTGCAAGAAGATAGGTTGCTTGAATTTTACCTTGAATGCAAAGGTCAAGTGCTTCGCTAACTGAAAGGCCGTAGTAGTTAACGTAACTGTATAGACGAGAACTGCTGTTGCAGTAGTCTAATATTTCGTTGTAACTTACGGTCAACGTTACGCCGTTGTCGTGTTTAACGGTAACGTAAGTTTCGTTAGCAACGCGATAGTCGTTCTCTCTAAAGAAATTGCAACCTACTGCAAAGGATGCAACCATTGCAACTACGAGAACCAATGCAAAAATACTAATTAGTCTTCTTTTCATTATTAAGGTGTACTCCTTAAATTCTTTATAATTATAAATTCACATAGCATTATACAATATATGAAAATAAAACACAAGAAAAAAGAACAAAATTTTAGGTGAACATATTTTTAACCACAAGATGTAGCGGTTATAAGGAAGTTGCGTAGCAAGTCAAGACGTTGCTCGGTGCTTTTTCCACGGTTGTTAAAGATAATCATGGGGGGCGTTGTAGGAGAAAGTACACTCTCCTTACTAAACTCGGAAAGGGCGCGGAAAACTCCCTCGTTTCCAAAAATTGAGGTATCGTCAAAATGTAGTCCCATTCCGTCGTCGGTTGCGACCACTCTTACAGCCCCAATTTTCCTTGCAAGATTCTTTATGAGTCCTACGGAAATTAAATTTTCAACGCTCCTCGGAAGTGCGCCGTAAACGTCCTTCATTTCCTTCTTGAACGCCTCGCTCTCTTCGTAGGAAGAAAGGGTTGCCGCACGCTTGTAGAAAGCCACTCTTTGTGGGTTTTCCTTAACGTAATCTTTGGGAAGCGCCATATCGCCGGAAACGTTTATCTCTATCTCCTTTTCCTTAACGGTAGCCTTGCCTTGAACTTCGTCAACACATTCCTTAAGGAGTTTACAGTACATATCGTAGCCTACTTTTTCCATATTGCCGTGTTGCTCTCTGCCTAAAACGTTGCCGGCTCCACGGATTTCAAGGTCCTGCATGGCAATCTTAAAACCACTACCAAGTTCGGTGTAACGGAAGAGTGCATCTAGGCGCTTTTCTGCGTTTTCGGTTAGCACTTTACCCTCTCTTACCGTAAAGTATGCGTAAGCAAGGGTGCTGGAGCGACCAACCCTACCACGTAATTGATAAAGTTGAGCAAGACCAAATTTGTCTGCGTCCATAACTATAAGCGTATTAGCATCGGGGATATCTATGCCGTTTTCTATAATCGTCGTAGCAATAAGAACGTCGCTTTCCTTGTTGTAAAACTCTTTGAGTTTCTTTGCAAGAATTTCCTCGTCCATTTGTCCGTGAGCATAGGAAACGACAATATTACCACCCAGCAACTCTTGTACCTCACGGTGGAACTTTTCTATGCCTTGAACACGGTTAAAGAGTATGAATACCTGTCCCCCTCTTGCTACCTCTCTTTCGCAAGCATCTTTTATGAGAGCATCGGTACATTCCACAACGTAGGTTTCTACGGGAAGCCTATTTTTAGGAGGGGTTTCTAAGGTGCTTATGTCTCTTATGCCACTAAGAGCCATGTGTAACGTTCTCGGTATAGGAGTAGCAGAAAGTGAGAGTACGTTTACGTCACTCTTAAGTACCTTTATCTTCTCCTTATGCTCTACTCCAAAACGTTGCTCTTCGTCCAGTACAAGTAGGCCAAGGTCGTTAAATACAACGTCTTTTGCAAGTATTCTATGGGTTGCAACTATTACGTTGGTTTCTCCCTTTTTAATGCGTTCTAGGGCTCCCTTTATCTCACTTTGGGATACGAAACGCGACAACATATCTATCTTTATGCCAAAGGGTTTAAAGCGTTCTTGTAGGGTGTTATAGTGCTGTTGACATAATATGGTCGTAGGAGAAAGGAATACTGCTTGCTTGCCTTCTATTACCGTTTTAAATATGGCGCGAAGGGCTACCTCCGTCTTGCCGAATCCAACGTCGCCACAAAGCAAACGATCCATTATTTTACCACGCTCCATATCCTCTTTTATCTCGCTTATGGCTATGAGTTGGTCGTCGGTTTCCTCAAAGGGGAAAGAGTCCTCTAGTTCTTGTTGCCAAGGGGTATCGGGAGCATATTTGTAACCTTTGGAGCGCAACCTCTTTTCATAAAGTTTTACAAGGTCAAAGGCCATTTCCTTAATAGAATTCTTCACCCTTTCCTTTACCCTTTCAAACTCCTTGCCACCTATTTTGTGGAGTACGGGAGTGCCACTGCCGGTGTATTTGTCCACCTCGTCCATTCTATCAACAGGAAGGTAGAATTTATCTCCACCACGGTAAAGTATGCAAAAATAATCTCTTGTGCCAAGTGAGGTGGTAAGAGTCATTAAGCCTTCACTAAGACCTATGCCATACTTTTCATGCACAACGTAATCGCCCTTTTCCGGCATAACGAATGCTTGACGTTTTTTCTTGTCTGACTTCTTCCTGGCATCTGCCCTTTTTATGACGTCGTCGGTACCTATGAGGGTAAGTCCTGCGCTAGGACAAGTAAAACCCCTGGATATCCTTTCGGGGATGAGAAGTACGGGATATTCCTCTTCGGGATTAGAGGTTATTTTGGTCGCGATATCGTTTTCGTAGAAGAAGGTTTGTAGCGACTTACAAGCGCCCTCGCTACCGGCATAAATAAGCACTTTTGTACCACTTATGTTAGAGGTTCTGACGTCGCCGGCAAGCGCACTAAAGTTTGCAAAATATTTAGGGAGAGCAAGAGATTTTACGTTAAAAATCGCCTCGGGCTCAAAAATGGGATTAGAAGCAGTAATTTGTTGGAAGCCGAGTTTGGTTCTCCCCACAAAACGAGAATAAAGTTCACCCGGGGACATAAAGGAATCCTTGTGATACTCGGTTGCCTCGCCTGCTTCCATAAAAGACTTAACGCGAGTGACGTGCGCGTTCCTTTGAAGTTTTGCTTTGTCGTCTATTGCCTTGGGTTCGTCCAGCACTATGACGGCATCTCTTGGTAGATAGTCAATTAAACTTGCGCACTCGCCCTTAACAAAGGGAAGCGCCCAAATAAGGGAAGGATCGGAGGGGTTAACTTCCAGTCTTTCAACTACGGAATCTATGATTTCACTTAGCCTTTTACCCGACTTTTTCCTTATGGAGTTAAGTTTAAGAATTGCCTCTTTTGCTAGACTTTGGGAAACTATAATATCGCTTTTGGGAGATATAATTATACTATTTATCTCACGAATGGAAAGCATGGTGTCGGGAGCAAAAGAACGTATGGACTCAATTTCATCACCCCAAAATTCCACTCTTACAGGGAGTTCTTGTCCCGTACTCCAAACGTCAAAGACGTCACCACGACGACTAAATTCACCGGGTGAAAGTACTTGTGGCACGGCTTGGTAACCACCCAGCGCCAATCTTTCAACCAGTTGGTCAATGCTTATTTCTGCACCCGTTTCCAAGTAGGTGATACTATTTAGGAACACTTCTGGCGAGGGGCAGTACTGCATCAATCCTTCCACAGACACAACGGCACCAACCGCCTTACCATACAAGATTTTGGAAAGGGCAAGCGTTCTTTCCGATATGCTTGGAGAGAGGTTTACCGTGGTATTAAGGAGTAAATCGTCGCGCTCGGGAATTAGTACGACTTCTCCTTCCGAATACTCGTTTAGTATATCTACGGCATGCCTAGCAGATAGTCTATCGGGAGTTACGTACACGAAGAAGTGCCCTGCGACGCTCGCAAGGTGGTATCTGGCGTTTTGGGAGGCGTAGAATACGGAACTTGAATGGCCCCTATCCAGCGCGCCCCCTATTTTTTCGTATATTTTCCCCAGTCGTTCTAGGGAAAAAAGGGAAGGTAACATTATAGGTTGATTTTGATTTCTACCTTATCGGTTGCCTTTACTCCTTCTATGATCACGGTATTTTCGGCTATTTGAGCCTCTACTATTTCTCCGTTTAGCCTTACTTCTACGTTATCAACGTCGTACTCAAAGCAAACGGTATATATGCGTTTTTCGGGAACAAGAGATATATCTCCTACTACCGGCTCTATGGTAAAGGTATTACCCTTAAGTGCCATCTTGGTAAATGCACCCTTGCCCTCTTGATAATCGGTGCTTTCGCCGTCATCCTCAAATAAGGTATATTCCCCGTCTCCTGCGTTATATACGTTTAGAACGAGGCGCTCCGGGTTGCCACTAAAGTTGCCGTCAACGTCTGCAAATGGGATAATGGCACCGGCTTTAGCATAAACGGGAATGGAATTCTTATCTCTTTCCACTTTGTGACGTCCACCACCCAGCACTTCGCCGGTAAAGATATCCGTCCAAATGCCCTCGGGGAGCCAAATTTCACGGCTACTAATTCCCTCTTTATTCCACTTAGTGGTTATGGGACAAACCATTAGAGAGGAACCGAACATATATTGATTTTTTGCCTTATATGCTTCGTCTACTTGAGGATAATCGTAGTAAAGGGGTTTACAAATAGGCGTGGAGTTCTTGTAGTTTTCATAGTAAGCAGTATAAACGTAAGGAATCAAGGTGTGACGGAAGCGGAGGGCTTGAACGGCCTCTTTTTCAACGGTGGGGTGATTCCAAGGTTCTTTACTTAACACGTTGGTGGTACTATGCAAGCGCATAATGGGAGTAAATACTCCAAATTGCACCCATCTCAAATAGAGTTCGTCGTCGTGAGCGTTACCGAAGCAGTGGCCACCTATATCGTGCGACCAATGGGTATAGCCTACGTTTGATGCATTATAAGTAAAGTAAGGTTGGAAGTCAAGAGATTTCCATACGATACAAGTATCGCCACTAAATCCCAAGGGGTAACGGTGTGAGCCAAGCCCTGCGTATCTGGAAAGAATGAGGGGGCGCTTGCCGTTTTTGGCATTGTCCAGGGTGTGATAGTGATTGCAAGCCCAAAGTGGATCAAGGCCGGGGAGTTTACTCCATTTACCTTGTTGCCAATCTATCCACCAGAAGTCTACACCTTCTCTTTCATAGGGCTTATGTAAAACCTTAAAGTATGCGTTAAGGAATTTGGGATCGGTGCAGTCAAATCTTACCGGTTCACCGTTTGCGGGAACTCCCATTTCCTTGCACATTTCCTCATATTGATCTTCAAAACTTCTAACGCCACTTGCAGGGTGTAGGTTTACGGTTATGCGCAGATTTTTGTCGTGAAGTTCCTTAAGGAAGGCGCGATGGTCTGGGAAAAGATCTGTATTCCAACTGTAACCCGTCCAACCTCTTTGACAGACGTAACTATCTTGAAAACTCTTGTAGCCGAACTTTTCTGCAACGTTTACCCAGTGCCAGTCCATATCTATTGTAGCAACGGTAAAGGGTATTTCCTTTTCTATGAACTTATCCATTAGGTCAAGATACTCTTGTTGGGTATATGCACGGTAGCGCGACCACCAGTTACCTAGTGCGTAACGGGGAACCATGGGGGGCGCACCGGTTATTTTGTAGAATAGTTCTAGTGCGCGAGAGGGATTTAGAGTTGCAAAGCAGTAGTAATCTTTTTCTTGGGGACGAGCCTTACACTCTCCGTCAACGTCCAAGATAAGTGAATTATCCTCTAGCACGGCAACGCCGTTTTTACCTATGACGCCAAGCCCTAAAGGAGCAGAGCCTCTCGTCATATCCAGCGTGCGATAGGTGCCCTTTAGGTTGTCGCGGTTATCTGCTTTTACGCGCTTGCCACTAATTTCCACGTAGTCAATTTTCCTCTTTTTGCGACTAATGTAATAGGTTGCAACCGAGGTGGTTACGGCAATGTGCTTGTCCAAGAACTTTAGGGAGTACTCGCACTCTCCCAAGTCGCGATACCATATTGACTGTGTAGCAGAATCCAAGAAGGTGGATCTGTTGTCAAACTCTACGCGAATTAATTCCGGAGCAATAACCGTAATACGTATCTTTCCGGCAATATATTCTTGTTTCAGGTTACCTTTTCCGTTGGTTTTAGCAACCAAATGGGCATCTAGTCTGGTTTCCATATTAAACCTCCCTGTGTTCGTTTCGG
Organism: Candidatus Stercoripulliclostridium sp.; assembly: GCA_045534735.1. Taxonomy (GTDB): domain Bacteria; phylum Bacillota; class Clostridia; order Christensenellales; family DTU072; genus Stercoripulliclostridium_A. Next base: position 4,214 of record JAZSKG010000043.1, on the reverse strand, counting down.
TATATGCCACCACCAAGCGCTTCTTTAATGAAGGTGTTAACGTACTCCATTACGGAAGTGCTTAGAGGTGAATTTCTATTTAGGTGGAAATTGTGGTAAGCCTTTTCGTAAACGACCTTATAGGTCCAACAACTTACCTCTTTTGCCTTTAGCGCCTCTCTTAGCGCGTCGCCTTGCTCGGGTATGAATTCGTCGCGCAAAGAATAGACCACTAGGCATGGTGGATAGTCCTCGCTCAATGTTCTCGTAATACTCATTTCCCTTAGTTTGGGAACAAGCGTGCTATCACCTCTTGCCGTCTTAAGGTCAACGCCAAAGAACCTCTTTATAAAGTGATATTGAGTGGAATAGTAAGAAGTACCCTTTGCGTGAGCGAGTGGGTCGTAGAATCCGGAAAGGAATACACAACCCCGTGCTCTCATGTCGTAGTTAGGCGCCTTGAGTGCGAGGTGGGAAGCAACGTATGCGCCCAGTTCGTCACCCATAAAGAATAGTTTATCAAGGTCTATTTTTAGGCTGTCTGCGTTATCCTTTAGGAAGCGCAGTAAATCTTCCGCCCTATTTAAACATTCCTTTGCTCCCAGCACGGCTTCCCCTTTATACTCTACGTTTAAAACAGTGAGGCCCATGCGTGCGATATCTGCAATAAAAGAGCGCCTAAAAAACTTGCCTCTTCCGACAAGTGCGCCACCATGAAAATATACGACGGTAGGAAGTTTTCTTTTTTCGGGGCGATATATAGACAAAACTTGCCCCTTCCTTTCGCCGTACTTTACGTTTCTTTCCACCACGACACCATCCAGGTGGAAACTTCGGTTTGCATTTCTCTCCTTGCATGCGATATACGTTCGGAGTGCTAAATCTTTAATACTCATACGCGATTATTATAACACACATATAGTGCGCGCGCAAGACGGAAAAAGGCATCTTGTAGTAACTATTTTTCTAAAAATGATGCAACCTTTTCAAATAGTCCCTCGTCGGTTTGATATGCAAAATCGTTAGAGTTTACTTTTATAACCTCGCCAAAATAGGGCGCATTTCTCAAATGGTCAAGAACAGGAATAAAATCTTCTACTTTCGTAAAGTCTTGGGACTTATGAACGTAGTGACGATTTGCGTTTAGGCGCGCAAGAAATCTAGAGTGTAAAACGTCGTTATCTCCGTCAAAAACAAGGGTTAAAACTTGGTAGTTAAGCCTTTCTAAGAGAGGCTTAAGTTCCTCTAGTTCATAGTCTTTAAAGTTACATTCCACAACTATGTTGTTCGCGTTTTGCTCTAGTAGATATTTTATTAAATCAAAACAAATTAGGGAGAGTCTTTTGTTCTCCTCCCTATTCTTTACGTAGATGGTATCGCCAAGAATTTCCTTTAGTCTATCCTTGGTTACCACCGTAAGGTTAAATCTTTTTCTTAAAATTTCCGCATAGGTAGATTTCCCGGAAGCAAGCACTCCCCCTATTAAAATAACCTTTCTCATACTACTTTATGCTTCCCATATATTCAATGATTTCTTCCTTGTGATCGCCGTATACTACAACGTGGTGGTTGCCAAAAGGTCGTTTTAGGAAGTAGTCTATATCCTCGTCAATCTCAACCTCTATTTGGGTGCGACAAAGGTTTTCTTCTTCTAGGTTTCTTACAATTCTTCCCGTTGTTACAAAATAGTCCTTTAGGTTCCTATTAAGTTTAAAAATGGTTACCTTTTCTTCCTTTAGATAGCCTTTAACGGCAACCCCGATACCCGACTCAAAATGGGTGTCCAAGTAGTAGTTTTCAACCATATTTAGGGGAAGTGTGCAGTGGGCAAGAATCATCTTTTTACTCTCTACGTCTATTCTACTGGGGTTTGCCTGGAAACCTACTTCCCCCACAATTTTACCAAGAAGATGCATACTTATCATGGTGGGAATATCTCCTTCGCAAGCACTAACAACCCCCTCCTTATTAAGGAGTGCAAGGGAAAGGCAAGAGGTGGTTTCTATTTTAGACAGGAGGTCAAAGCACCTTATGGTTATCCCGTCTAGGTTATATTCCTCTTTAATGGTGCTTATAGCCTTATGTAGTCTTAGCGCCTTGTCTACTTCGTCTTTAGAGTAGTCAAAGGAGTAGTCGTAATCGTTTATGCTTTCTTCGTAGTACGATACCACCTTTTCTATGGGAATATTAACGAGTTCCACTCCGTGAAGTCTTTTGGCTTCTTCATGGTTAACGTTGCTTGCAATAAGCCAATCACTGGGCTCTCCGATTACGCCGTACCTATACTTAACGGAGGTGGCTATAAGTTCCTTAACGCGTCTAACAATATAGCCGTTATCCCCGTGAAGAACCTCTCCTTCAAGATTATTGTCTTTTAGATAGGAAAGTATCTCAAGAGAAGCAGCGAGAGAATTATTGTTTCCATACGTTAGCAAATAGTACGGAGCCTTAAAACTACTAAAGTTCTTTAGGAACAACCCCTCGCTTCCACCACTTTGAATGAGAATGAGGGCGATCTCGCCCTCGTACAACTCCTCTAGAGCAGTAATATTAAACTCCACGTCACTTATATTCATAAGTTCGGTAAGTAGCCTTTGCGTATTTGCATTTATGCTACTTTCATTATGTAAACTAGATACCAATGGAAAAATATTTACTTTCATACGCTCTCAATAGTCCTTCTATATTTCTCTAACTTCTACGTTAGTTGCACCACCAACGTATTCGCCGTTACGGTAGTATAATTCTCCGTTTATCGTAACTATTCCACTTGTAGGTGCGTATAATACGGCAGTAGTTCCACTTGGAATGGTAAGGTTTATTAGGTAGTTGCCATTCTCTAGTTTATAGTCCAAAGTGATTAATCCTTTAACACTGGGAACCGTGCAGTTTAGGGTACTGGAAATAGTATATTGGGGATTTATTTCCACTAGTTCGTAGCCTGCCTCAAGTGGAGTAATGCCGGCAAAATGCTTGCTCATTATAACTAATGGCCCACCACTCCAAGCATGGTTCATGGTGCCTTGCCAAGAGTACCAGAACTCCCAAAGGGTGGAATAATCCTCTTCCACCATACCAACGTATCTCTTTTTAATTCTGGCGATTGCCTCTTCATATTTACCCATTTTGCACATGGCTTCCAGCACGTAATACTCCATATAAGGGCTTGCGTTATGGGTGGAAGTTAGCACCTCTAAAATGGTGGCATACTGCTCTTTTCCGGCAAGGCCACTTAAAACTGCGAGTGCATTTGCCCTATCGTCGGGTTTCTTTACGTCGCCACTCTTGTAGCCCTCTCCCGTCCAAAGAGATTTGTATCCTTCGTATATTGCTCCCTTTCTTTCCTTAATAAAGGGGATATCTTCACTTTTTCCCAGCACCTCTGCCATTTCCTCCAGGCTAGAAAGTGCATAGTAAACCCATGCATTTTCTATTGCCGTCATATCGGCTTTCTTGCCCCAGTCCGGCCAGTCCCAGGAGCCCTCGCGATGCTTAACAAGATTATTGTCGCCCATCTCCCAAAGTTTTAAGTAGGCAAGAGAAGGAGCATAAACCTTTTCCAAAAATTCCTTGTCGCCCGTGTACTGGTAGTAGGTCAAAAAGCCCACTATGCCACCCAATTCTTGAACGGGAAGTTCAAAGAAGTCGCCACTTATGGGAACCACCGTTTGCATTACGTTATCGTCCCCAATGTGAGAGAGCATGGATTCCACACCCTTTTGATAGAGGAGATAGGAACTACTATCCATGGAGTACATGGTCATAATCATTTCACTTGTCGCATCGCCCCACCATTGGGCCCTTTCTCTATCGGGGCAATCCATGAAATTATCACGCATGGTGACGTACAAGGTACGCAAAGACTTTTGCCATAGGGTATTTAGGAATTCGTCGTCGGAACGGAAGTCCCCTGCAAATTCACTGTTGTAGCCCGTTTCACGGTATTTTAGAGAAAGAATGGTTACGCCTTTTGGAATATTATAGGTGACGTGCTCGCCGTTTATCCATCCCAAGGACTCAAACTCTTGCTCGCCCTCTTTGGTTACGTAGGTGGTAGTCACGGTACCCGTTACGTAGGTGTTTTCCGTAGTTATGGTTATCTTCTTGCCCTTGGGAGCAATAACCTTAAGGTAGGGAGTAAACTGAGCGTTATAGGGGATATCCAGCGTTATTTTTTCGCCGACAACCTTTGTAACGGTGTAATTCTCATACTCCTTGGCTTCCTCGTAATCTTT
>JAZSKG010000212.1:0-10434 GCA_045534735.1 Candidatus Stercoripulliclostridium sp. | reverse complement strand
TTGTGTTATACTATATCTTGGTGGATTATGATAAAAGTTATTGCGACAAATAAAAAAGCCTATCACGACTACTTCATAGAAGATACTTATGAGGCAGGCATACAACTTGCCGGTAGTGAGGTAAAGAGTATTCGTGGTGGCAACGTTAATCTGAAGGATAGTTACGCCATAGTTAAAAATGGCGAGATTTTCCTTGCAGGTTGTCACATATCACCCTATGAAAAGGGCTCGCATTTTAATCCCGATGCAAAACGAATGCGTAGGCTACTGCTTCACAAAAAAGAGATTCTTAAGTTAAAACAAAAGGTAGCCGAAAAGGGTTACACCTTAGTGGTAACTAAAATTTATTTTAAAGGTTCTTTGGTTAAAACCGAACTTGGACTAGCCAAAGGTAAAGAAGGACACGACAAACGTCAAGTGCTCAAAGAAAAGGAACAAAAACGTCAAATAGAAAGAGCACTTAAAGATATAAATTATCGATAGAAATTTTTAGGAGGAAGACCTATGAAATCAATAGATACTAAATGCGTACAATCTGGTTACGATCCCAAAAATGGTGAACCTCGCGTTCTACCTATTGTACAAAGTACAACGTACGTTTACGAAACCCCCGAAGCAATGGGAGATCTTTTTGACTTAAAAGCAGCAGGATATTTTTATACTCGTATAGGTAATCCTACTAACGCCGTACTTGAAGATAGAGTAAATGCGTTAGAGGGTGGCACGGGAGCCCTTGGTACTGCAAGTGGCATGAGTGCAACCATGCTTGCTGTACTAAACCTTGCAAGCAGTGGCGACAACTTTGTTGCTTCATCTAACATTTACGGTGGAACCTATAACCTCTTTAACGTAACTCTTCGCAGAATGGGCGTTGATTGTAGGTTTGTAGAAAATGATAGTTCTATTGAGGAAATTGAGTCAAAAATAGACGACAACACCAAGTTTATATTCATAGAAACCATAGCAAACCCTGCAGGTAAAGTAGCAGATTTTGAAAAATTTAGTGCTATTGCTAAAAAATATGGCCTAGTTCTTATGTGTGACAATACTATTTCCACTCCATATATTTGCCGTCCTTTTGAACATGGTGTAAACGTAATAGTACACGCATCTACTAAATATTTGGACGGACACGCAACCAGCGTAGGTGGCGTTATCGTTGATGGTGGTAACTTTGAATATCTTGGTAATCCTCGCTATCCATTGTTTAATAATCCCGACGATAGTTACCACGGAATGGTATTTGCTAGAGACTTCGGTAATGCTTGCTTCGTTACCAGAGCAAGAGTTGTAGGAATGCGCGATTTAGGCGCTATTATGGCTCCCATGAACGCTTTCTTGACCGTGCTTGGCATAGATACCTTGCATTTAAGAATGCCTCGCCACAGTGAAAACGCACTAGCCGTTGCCAAGGCACTAAAGGCTAGCGACGCCGTTGAATGGGTAAAATATGCAGGTTTAGAAGACGATCCCGACCATGCACGCGCACAAAAATATTTTGATAAAGGATATTGCGCAGGTATGGTATCGTTTGGAATAAAGGGTGGTAAGGATGCCGCCATGAAATTCCAAAAGGCGCTAAAACTCTTTAAGATAGTAACGCATATAGCAGATTCACGTTCTTGCGTACTTCATCCTGCAACTACCACTCACCGTCAACTTTCAGATAAAGATTTGGAAGCAGCGGGCGTTCCTGCAAACCTTATCCGTCTATCCGTTGGTACCGAGGGTATAGAAGACATTCTCGGCGACGTGCTAGGTGCATTGGAAGCATCACAAAAATAGGGGGTATTTATGCCGATAGTAATTCCCAAAGACATACCGGCGTTCCCGGTTCTAAAGAAAGAAAACGTCTTTGTAATGGCTAAAAAACGCGCGGAATCGCAAGATATCCGTCCCATAGAGATTGCAATAGTTAACCTAATGCCCACCAAGGTGGAAACTGAAACTCAACTAATGAGATTGCTTGCAAATACACCTTTGCAAGTAAATTTGACGCTTGTAAAAACTGCCACGTATAAGTCCACAAACGTTTCCGGCGACCACATGGAGAGGTTCTACAAGACATTTGAGGAAATCAAAGAAATGAAGTTTGACGGCATGATAGTTACCGGAGCCCCTGTAGAAACCATGGAGTTTGGCGAGGTTTTATACTGGGAAGAACTAAAGAAGATAATGGATTTTGCCGACAAAAACGTAACTAGCACCATTTACATTTGTTGGGGAGCGCAGGCAGCGATGTACCATTACTATGGTATAGACAAAAAACCACTAACCAAGAAACTTTTTGGTATTTTCCCCAATAGAGCAAACGTGCAATACGATCCACTTTTAAAGGGCTTAGACGATACCTTTAACATTCCTCACTCTCGTCATACCGAGATTGATGCAGATGCTGTAAGGGCAGAAAAGAAACTAAGGATTCTTGCCGAAGGCGAAGATTGTGGATTAAGCATAGTCAAGAGCCGTGACGATAAAAAGTTCTTCTTCTTTGGTCACTCGGAATACGACAAAGAAACCTTGAAAAACGAGTATTTGCGCGACAAAGCAAAGGGACTCTCCATTGACCAACCCAAGAACTATTTTGTTGGTGGCAACGTAAATGAAATCAACTTCAGTTGGAAATCAACGGCAAACTTGCTTTTCTATAATTGGCTAAACCACTACGTATACCAGGTAACCCCGTTTAATTTGGAGGACTAATGCAAGTTAAATCCGTAGAATTAAAAAACTTTTTGAGTTACGAGAGCGCCTTCGTTGAACTTAGCGAAGGCCTTAACGTAGTCTACGGAGAAAATGCAGGAGGCAAGACAAACCTAATTGATGGTGTATATATGTGTTCGGTTGGTAGGTCATCTAGGCATAACCGCGACAAGGACTTGATTAAATGGGAAACCAACTTGGGCGCAAAGGTAACCCTAAACGTCAAGAAAAGGTTTAGTAAACACACGATAGAAATATTCATTGACCCACAAGGCAAGAAGCACGTCTTGGTTGACAAGTTGCCTATTTCTAAGATAGGAGAACTAATGGGAATACTAAACGTTGTGTTCTTTTCTCCACAAGAAATGCGCCTTGTAAAAGAATCACCCGCCGATCGTCGTAGATTTATGGACATAGGTATTTCGCAACAATGCAAGACTTACTTTTATGCCCTACAAAGATACAACGCACTCCTTGTACAGCGCAATAAAATTCTCAAGTCATATAAGGGCAGGCCTTCCTTAGATAGCATGTTAAAAATAGTAGATGTAGACTTCGTAAGAGTAGCATCCTACATAATCAAAGAGAGGAAAAAGTTCATAGAGGACCTAACGCCTATTGCCGAGGAAAGACACCATACGCTAACGGGTGGAAAGGAAAAACTTGCTCTTCTTTATGAAACAGAAAACGTAAGTTTTGACGACGTTGAAGGCACGTTAAAAATTCTCCTTGACCAAGCAAGGGAAAACGACGAAAGGTTGGAGTACACGACCATTGGTCCTCATCGTGACGACGTAAAGATTTCGGCAAACGGCATAGATCTAAGAAGATTTGGATCTCAAGGGCAACAACGTTCGGCGGTACTATCGCTAAAACTTGCTGAAATTGCCACCTTTGAAAAACGCACGGGAGAAAGACCCGTTCTACTGCTTGACGACGTAATGAGCGAACTGGACGTAAATCGCAGAGAGGCGCTTTTTGAAGCAATTAAAGGCACGCAAACAATTATAACCACAACGGATAGAATAGAGTTTCCTAAAGCCAACTATTATTTGGTAAAGGACAAAAAAGTAAATAGGAACTAGGAGAGAAGATATGGATCTCAGTCAAGTAAAACAAGAAATAGCATTGCTACTTAACGTTGAAGGAGTAGATTCCGTTGAAGCGGCATCATACGTTGTAGTACCACAAGATACTACGTTAGGCGACTATGCTCTACCATGTTTTAGATTTGCAAAAGCACTTCGCAAACCTCCGGTTGTTATAGCCCAGGATTTAGCAAACGCATTAAATGCAAAAGAACATCCCTTCAAAAAGATAGAGGCAGTTAACGGATACTTAAACTTTACGCTAGATAGAAATGCCGAAGCCGGCAAGATACTTGGTGAGGTAGTACGTTTAGGTGCGGAGTATGGTGCATCTAAGGAAGGCGAAGGTAAAACGGTTTGCATAGATTATAGTTCCATAAACATTGCAAAGCCTTTCCATATTGGACATCTTTCTTCTACCGTTATAGGTGGTGCATTGTACAAGATGTACAAAAAACTTGGATATAACACAATAGGCATAAATCACCTTGGCGATTGGGGTACTCAGTTTGGTAAACTCATAGTTGCTTATAAACTTTGGGGTGATACCATTGACCTAGAAAAAGATGGTCTAGTTGCACTCACCAGCATCTACGTAAAGTTCCACGAAGAGGCAGAAAAAGATCCCACTCTTGACGACCAAGCAAGATATTGGTTTAAGCAAATTGAGGATGGTAACGAAGAGGCTCTCAAACTGTTCTATATGTTTAAGGAACTAACCCTTAAAGAGGTTCAAAAGGTTTACGAACGCCTTGGTATTGAGTTTGATAGTTATAATGGTGAAGCATTCTATAACGATAAAATGGCACCCGTGCTAAAGGAATTGGGAGACCAAAACTTAATTACCGTATCAGACGGCGCGCAGGTTGTAGACCTTGGCGAATACAATATGCCCCCTTGTCTTTTGGTTAGAACGGATGGAGCAACGTTATATGCAACCCGTGACCTTGCCGCAGCGTTTTACAGAAAGAACACCTATGATTTCTTCAAGTGCTTGTACGTTGTAGCATACCAACAAAATCTACACTTTAAGCAAGTATTCAAGGTTGTAGAGTTGATGGGCAAAGAGTGGCACAAAGACCTAGTACACGTACCTTTTGGCATGGTATCTCTTGAAGACGGCACAATGTCCACGCGTAAAGGCAAGGTCGTATGGCTAAAGGACGTTTTGGATAAGGCTGTAGAAAAGAGTTATACCATCATCAATGAAAAGAACTCTGCACTCAAGAACAAGGAAGAGGTTGCAGATAAAGTTGGCGTAGGTGCAGTTATATTCTTTGCATTATCAAACAATAGAATTAAAGATATTACCTTTAGTTACGACAAGGTTCTCACCTTTGATGGAGAAACGGGACCATACGTTCAATATACCAACGCTAGGGCAAGAAGTATCATAAGAAAAGCAGGTGCTATTGCAAACGAACTTGATAAGCCCTTTACTTCCGAAGAACTAGAATTTTTGAGTGGTAAAGAGGGTGAAGAATTGGTTTCTTTAATAGGTAGATTTAATTCCACCATTAGCGATGCTGTTTCTAAGTACGAACCCAGCATTTTGACTAGGTACATAATTGACGTTGCCAAGTCCTTCAATAGATATTATCTTAACAATCGTATCTTAAACGCAGAAGAAAAGGCTATTCGCCCACGACTTGCACTCGTCTATGCAACTCACGTTGTAATAGAGGAAGGTTTAAGACTTCTTGGCATAAGGGCTCCAGAGGAAATGTAGCATGAGGGTTCTTAGCGATAGTCATAGTCACTCCAAATTTTCTCACGATGGTAGGGTGCGTGCAGAAAAACTTATGCAACGCGCAGGGGAAATGGGGCTGGACTATTATGCTATAACCGAGCATTTGGATAGGGATTATAAATATTGTCGCACCGAACGTTTTATACCCCAATTAAGGCTTAAAAGTTACTATAAGGCAGTTGAGAAGTTGCGTCAAAAGTATGCGCATTCATCTACTTATTTTGCATTTGGCGTAGAGGTTGGCTTTAGCCCCAAAGTAGTGGAATGGTATAAGGAGCATCTACCCAAGTATGATTTTGACGTTATCATAAACTCCATTCACACGCAAGACGGCGGAGATGCTTATTTTGGCAAGATTTTAGAGGGCAAAACGCAAGACGAGTTATATAACCGATATCTAGACCTACTACTTCAATCGGTCAAGGTTCCATACGACTATGACGTAATAGGTCACCTAGGATACGTTACAAGATACGTCAAGTTTGAAAACTATACCTTGTGGCAAGAACCCTACAAAGCCAAGATAGACGAACTTTTAAGGGAAATAATTTTACGTGATAAAACGCTAGAAATAAACACCCACGTAAAGCACCGTGAAATGATGTTTTTACCCGAGCGCGCAATACTGGAAAGGTATTATGAACTAGGTGGAAGAAACGTCACTTTTTCCTCCGATGCACATTTAATAGAGAGCATAGGCGATCGTTATGAAATGGCAAGAAACCTTGCAAAAGAAATAGGCTTCACCCATTGGACGATCTACAAAAAGCGCAAGCCATACAAAATAGAAATAGAGTAGTAAACAAAACGTTAAGCGAACCCATTGGTTCGTTTTTTATTTCTTTGGTGACATTTGAATTTTTAGTTTAAAAATTTCAAGGAGTTTTTTTCTTGTTCCGTATAATATTATGCACTTACTAAAAAGGAGAAAGTCATGGATAAGAAAGAATTAAACGAAATTGTAGCCATCAAAAACGTTGATACGATTACTATTGCCCTCAAAAATCGTGGTTGGGAACAAGCAGAAAACCATCCTATAGCAGGGGAACTAAGTCTTATAGACTTATTTAAATCAAAAGAAACCATGTCTTCTAAGTACGCTAAAGACGAAACGAGTGGTTACAATATAACTCTTTACGACAACGTTCCTTACGTAGAAAAATGGCATTGGCTTGTCCTCTTCGTAGACGAAAGGCTGAAATCCCACTATAAACCCAAAGCAATCCGTATTTTTATAAAGGAAAAATAATTCCCAGCCCTTTTGCGTGAGAAGTTCATTCTCGCCCTCCACCTCACCACACACAAATTAGTAAGTAACTAAAAAAGAACCACAACTGTGGTTCTTTTTATGTTTGTTATACTTTCAAAATAAGTTATTTTTACTCTATTGGTGTAGGAGTGATGGTCAAAGCAACATAGATGTATCCATCTACCGTTTTTTCACCATTTTGTACATTGTATGCCAAACGATAGGTGCCACTTGTAATTTCGCTTTCGTCACCTAACATAGCGGTGTAAGTATCAGTTTCTGCATCGGTAAGCATCTCAATATTGTTGCTGGATGGGATGCCGTGCTCACAAGCAATACCAGCTATTATTGAATATAAATCTTCGTAGTTGAGCGCTCCTTCGTATGCAATTGACGTATTAACATCCACTATTGTAGTGTAGGTGAGAAGTAGACCATTGTCACTTGCTTTTTCTGCAACTACTTTGCTTTTTTCAACAATGTTTTCAGATTGAGTGTCCACTACATCAAACTCAAATGTGGTGTAAGCTGATGAGCGTATTCCATCATCTGTTGCTATGTATGCTACCAATTTATATTCACCGTCAACGAGAGCAGGAATATCAATCGTAACATCTTCAATAGTAACAGAAAAACTATTGCCTTGAGTAAATGATGCGCTACCACTACCAGTTTTCTTTTCAAGATGTACCAAACCTGCATTAGAGGATAGCGCAAAGTTTATGGTATAACCTTGATTTTCTATAAAGAGTAGGGTGTCGGCAACAGATAAGGTAAGGGAGCCAACGGAAATGTTAAGCCCAGATTGAGTGGTTTCGCTATATGCATCAACGGATACTTCGGCAAAATGTGCGTTCAATTCTACAGCGACCTTATCGCTAAAGTCAACAACAGAGGCATCTTTGACTGCGTCATATAGCTTCATAAAATTGAGGGTCTTTGTATTTTCAATTTCAATGGCTTTGCGTATGTTTTCTTCGTTAGATTGACTTAATCCATTCCACACGTGGTATTTGGTTATTTCACGAAGCTCATCAAAGGCTCTTACGACACCTGATATAACTTCGTCAATATTATGACGACTGGTAAGACCAATCTCACGGATAAACTCTTTGAATATTGCAAGCTTTTCATCAACAGTAGGGCCCGTAATATTCACAACGAGAGATCCGATAAAATCGGGGTAAGTCATAGTTGTACGAATGGCTGTAACTTCTACTTTGCCATCAAGGAAGGTGTCTCCGACACGGATTTCTTGTCCATTTGATAAAAGAAGCACCATGGTTGAATCAGCTTTTACGACGGGGATTTCTCCTATTTCTCCGCCCATATCGTAGGTTTCAATTTCGTTGACCAAAACGCCTTTTATATTGTTAAAGCCAGAAAAATGGATGTCAAACTCAACGCTCTCGTAATCTTCATTGCCTTGATACCAAAAGATATCTGATGTTTTATCTGCACTTATTATTTTAAGGAAGTTGATTTTTTTGAGTGCAGGATCATAGAAAGAATCGTAGCAGATATCATCTTTCATAACCATATAAGAAACATTAACATGGGTTGAATGTGGTCCTACCCAATAGGTTTCCCAGTATCCCTTTGAGTTATCGCATATAAGGTGGTCGGCTTGATTAAAAACACCATCTAAGTAGAAACTTCTTGCTGTTTCAAAGTGAAGGCCCGGGATATAGGTAAGCCTTTCTATGAATCCATTACTATATTCCTGTGATAAGAATTCATATACATTGTTACCTTCTTCATTTAGGTAGCGTCTGCATATTTTGTAATTGTAAGTAGACCTTTCATAAAGTATTTCTTCATTTTCGCCAACATGGAGATAGTATTCCATACCTGGGGCAATGAGTACCCATTTGTCAACAATGCGAACATGTTTCTTTATGCCATCAATTAGCGATGCAGCATCCTCTGCCATAGATGCAATGTGGTTTGCAGTTGAGGAAAATGAGTCGTATGAGTTTGAAACCTCTACAAAGTCGCTGAACAGATAATTCTCCCCGTCAAAGGTGACTTTGCCACCACCATGCTCGTTATCAAATATAACTTGTTCTTCAGAAGCATTAAGACTTGTTACGGAATTTTGTCTTCTTTTGGCATTGAGCAATTTGACAGTAGCTTGGTCGGTTCTATAATTATCTATGTTATCAATACTTTCAATTGCTTTGTTTGCAAGGGTCTGCATTACTTCTACACCGTTATCAAAAACATTTCCTTGATTTTTAAGTAACGCACTATTAAGTCGCTCCTCTGCAAGAAGAAGTTTTACTGTTGATTCAACATCGAGTGGTAAAGTTTCTCCCGCATTATTATTTTGGGAATCATCGTTGTTATTGTCTGGAGGAGTGGTTGCGCATCCAATCAATATGGGTGCGATCATCATTAAAACAATAAATAACGTAGCAAGTTTTTTCATATTGTTTATCTCCTTATTAATGTTTAGATTTCTGCTATTTCGTTTGTTTTATCAAGATATTCACGAAACTCGTCAAGAACACGTTTGCCAAGTGCAATGTAGTTAATAGAAAGAACACGATTAATATATGAAACTCGTATATCTTGTGGCACTTTATAAAGGTTTAGTATGGAGTCAAGTGCTTTTTCTATCACAAAACATAATTCTGTTTGTTGATTAGAAAACATTATGGCACCATATTTAATACCGGAAACAACAATTTCTGTTGCCATCCAATCTGAGTCGGTATAATTATTACACCAACTATTAAACACGCTTTTGGAGTTAGTCACATCATTTTTTCTAATAAGCTCAAGTGTATAAGGTGAAGTATATGCCGAAACATAAAAATCCTTGGCAACTTCGTTTTCGGAACAAAGCGCCACCATTGACACGAATTCCATGCAATAAATAAATAGTGGGTCTTTTTCGTAATCAGTAGTTTTTTCTACCATTAAATTTTGGAAATTAAATAGTTCCTTAACAAGCACTGCGAGCAAATGATCTTTAGTAGGGAAATAGAAAGTAATGTTTCCAGGACTAAGATCAAGTTCTTGAGAAATCTTCTTCATCGTAGTTTTGGTATATCCATCCCCGATAAAGTGTTTTGCGCCAGCCCTGATAATTTGCATTCGTGTGTCGCCACGCTTTCTGTTGATGTGAGCCATAAAGATACCTCCAATGATTTAGTACGTGTACTAATAGTATGTGTACTAATTATAAAATAGAACATCATATATGTCAATAGAATTGTTAGGATAGGAGGAAAAAACAGAACGATAAAATCCAATTCTTGCGAATTTGACGCTGTCTCCACCACCCACAAAAAGAAAAAGACGAACTTTGTGTTCGTCTTTTCGTGTGTGGTGGAGTTGAGGGGAGTTGAACCCCTGTTCTTATAAGTTACCGAATTGCTTTCTACATATTTAGCCTGTTGTTAATTGTCGTATCCGTTAGGTCAATAGGCAAACCCCACTTCAACCAAGCCTTTAAGTTCCGTTTTTAGCCCAAGGCTTTGCTAAACTCGGTTCCCTGCTAAACCACGCCAGATTGCTACCCGCAGGAAGTAGGTCTGACGGCTGCAACTAAGCGGCAGCGTACTGAAGATTTGATTCGTCAGTTAATTTTAAGTTTCCGTTTTTACGGAGCCGAGCCTCCGATATGCTTACAACCC
>JAZSKG010000278.1:0-2682 GCA_045534735.1 Candidatus Stercoripulliclostridium sp. | reverse complement strand
CAAGAAGAGGCTATTCCCACCTACTCCATCACCAAAGGCAACCTGATTGACGGCGACGAATTGGGTGTAACCCTCTCAAGAGAAAGTGGTACGGCAATGGGCTTCTACAAGATTTACGGTACCCACTCCAATACCAACTACGTTGTAAACTTCATTGAAGGTACTTACACCATCAAGAAGTTCAAGGCAGTTATTAACGTTGTAAACCAATACATCAACTTTGTTGAAGACGGCAACTTTAGAAGCATTGATGCCTCCTGTACCTCCGGTGCAGATATCTCCTTCTCCATTGACTTTGAAGAAGTACGCAATGCCTTCAAGAACGCAGGTAAGTACGTAGTAGTTCTTAACTCCATTGAGACCGAAACTCACTACGCTCCCGATCCCGTAACCGTTTACATCACCATCAACCGTCCCTTCATCCAATCTGAAGCAAACGGTATTGACATTAAACTTGAGTCTGAAAACGGATTTGATCCCAATATGACCGTTGATATGTCCAAACTACCCGCTGACTTCCCGGAAATCCAAGCAGAACTCAAATCCAACCAAAAGATAGTTCGTGCATTTACCCTAACTACATCCGGCGATCAATCCACCGAGTCCGTTCCCGGTAAGACCACCGTTACCATCAAGGTTCCCTCTTCCCTACAAGAAGAAACCGTAGTTAAGGTTATGGTTCAAGAAGACGGCGTATACAACATGGTTGAACTTGACGTCGTTGACGGATACGTAACCCTAGAGGCAGATTCGCTCTCCAGTTTCGCGTTCATAGCAGAGGAAACCAACAATTACTTCTTGCTAATAATCATAGGCGCCGCCGTACTAATCGTACTTGGCTCCGTAATGGTATTCCTCTTCAGAAAGAGAGCGTAACCCCCAACCTAACTTAAACTAGGGGAACGCAAGTTCCCCTTAACTTTTGCTTATTAAGATTGACTACTATGGAAAACAAAAAAGTATTTAAAGCCGAAATGTGGGATAAGATGCAATATCTTTTCCGTGCCTATTATAACCGTACAATGCATGCCGCCTATTACTACGACGGCACCATAAATGAAGAAGTTCTTGCTAAAGTATACGTCGCAGTTATAAAAGAAATTCCCGTCTTGCATAGCACCTATCACAATAACTTTATTAAACCTTACTGGGTGCTAAACGAAGAATTCTCCTCGGAAGATTTCTTTAGCGTAATAGAAACCGACGATCCCGAAAAAGAACTTGACGACTTCATGGGATTCACCGTTCCCGCTGACGGTAAAGTTCAAATGCGCGCGCGTATCATTAGATGTAACGGAAAAGACGTCCTTGCAACCGTTGTAAACCACATGTGCTTTGACGGCTCCGATATGCGCTATCTAAACGCAAAAGTTGTGGAAACTTACAACCTCTTTATGGAATCCGGCTCCCTTGCTCCCGATATCAAAAAGGGTACTCGTTGTGCAGACCAAGTATATTACGAACTATCCCCTGAAGACCAAAAAATCGCAAAAGGGCTCTATAAAAATATATCAACCGTAGAAAACAAGGTTACTTTCCCCTTTGCCCCCGACGACGGCACCGAAAAATGCAGACTTGTACGCGCAAAACTCTTCCGTGACGACTTTATGCAAATGAAAAATAAGGGTAAAGAAATGGGTGCAACCATAAACGACGTTTTGCTCGGCGCCTATTTCCGCGTACTATACAAGTATTTGGGCACCGATGCAACCATAACCGTTCCTTGTATGTACGATTTAAGACGTTATACAGGCGGTAAATCGCTTGGACTTACCAACATGATAGGTTTTATGCCCTGCACCATTTCGCCCGACGTAGGCGCTACCATGAAGGATACGATAGAGAAGGTTAAGGTAACACTAAAGGATGCCAAAGAAGATAGGTTTACCGGTCTTTATTCTCTTCCACTATTAAAACTTGCTTACGGCATCTTCCCTCACTTTATTTCGGAGTTTGCCATTCGTCTTGGCTACACCAACCCTTACGTAGGTATGTCTAATATAGGTATAATTAACCCAGCAGAATTTGCCTTCAAAGGTTTAACCCTAATTGACGCATTCTATTCCGGTGCAATCAAGTATAAACCCTATATGCAACTAGCCTTAACCACCTTCCAAAACGAGATTACCTTCTCTGTGGGAATTCGTGGAAATGATAAGGATGCAGAAATTTTCCAAGGCTTCCTTAACGACGTAATAAAAGAACTAAAAGATTTTGCCTTTGGAGCATAATTAAACACAAAAAGAAAAGAAGCGCTAGCGCTTCTTTTTTATTTTTTGAATAAAACCAAAGGAAAATCACCGGAGGGGTAAGGACTAAAAAAGGTGGGTAACATAAAGTTTTTTGGTAATCTCCCTTTGGCCTAATAAGTTATACCAAATTAAGCAAAAAATTGCAACCGATTAACCCCTAAATCTGCAACTTTTTTATATTCGTTTTTATGCCCTTTCCATGTTGATTTTTTATTGCGCAAATGATATAATTAAACGTAAGCAAAAAAGGGCTAAATAGGGACAAAATATGGACAAAACTAAGTATAATTTATTTCTACAAATTCTAAAAGAAGAACTTGTACCGGCCATGGGTTGCACTGAGCCCGCGGCAATTGCTTATGCAGGTGCAAAGGTTAAAGCCATCTTAGACCCAACCGGTGAGAGTCCTCTTCGCGCTACCATAGAGGTA
>JAZSKG010000238.1:0-3028 GCA_045534735.1 Candidatus Stercoripulliclostridium sp. | reverse complement strand
GATTTTAGCCCAAAAAAAATGAGAAAATTGGCAAAATTCAATAGGGGAAGTAATGAAGTAAAGCCCTATTTGATTTTTGCTAAAAAAATAAAAAAGTCCAATTCAATGTCGCAAACAATCCATCTATTGCCTTAGAACTTACGTTTTATTACCCTAGTAACGACGTTAAGATTGAATTCTAAGCCAAAACTTTTAAGAAAATGCGAATTTTTCCGAACAATTTTAGATTGATAAAAAATAAATATTCCTAAAACATAACGCCTAGAGGCAGACAATAAATTGCGTGAAAAATGCAACGTAAAACTTCAAAGATTTTAAAGCAAAATCTTTTTACGCATGCTACACAATATGACAAATATATTCGCGCAACAAAATATGATTTTCTTAAAATGCAACGTTTTAAAATTATAAAAATATCTTAAGCAAAACACAAAATATAAAGATAAAAATGGGCGACAATTCGCGCTTTAGGGATATCTAAAAAATAATTTTACGAATAGATATAAAAATTTTCCAAAAAATCAAAAATGTAATGTTTTACTGAAATATTTAAGAAAAAAGTCAAAATCTACTCCTCTCGCAACACTAACTATTCGCAAAACTCGTCTTTTGCGAATAGTTGTATACATGTCGCGGGTGAAAAATCGGGGAAAATTTTACTAAAAATTTTGCCCCACTATCAAAAAATTTTTTGAAAG
This sequence comes from Candidatus Stercoripulliclostridium sp., assembly GCA_045534735.1. Classification (GTDB taxonomy): domain Bacteria; phylum Bacillota; class Clostridia; order Christensenellales; family DTU072; genus Stercoripulliclostridium_A. The sequence continues at coordinate 2,330 of JAZSKG010000238.1, read as the reverse complement.
CATATTTCAATTTTTAAAATTTTCTGCTCTTCTTTTGTGTTAATTATAATATGGATTTTCAGTAAGATTTTTTAGACAATTCAATTTTATTTTTTTCACCCTACTTTTTTAAAAAAAATTGTTATGCAGTTTGGTTTTTTATATTGTATTTTACGAATAGACGTGCTATTATTTTTATATGGCAAACGAAAAGTATTATGACCAATTTAATAGAGAAAAATATGAGAAGTTCAACGACGTTTTAGAAGAACTTCCCTATTTTTGCAATGAATATTTTACCGGTATAGATTCTACCACTTCCGTTCTCACTAAATTAAACTATGCAACCGATTTAACCATTTTCTTTGATTTTTTAGTTCATAAAGTTCGTGGTTTTGTCGGTAAGCAAATTGTAGATATTACTTTAAAAGATTTAGATGAATTCATTACTGTTACGGAAATTGAATATTTTCTTAGATATTTGTCCTATTATTCTTTCAAAGGTAAGCCCTATCGCAACGGAGAAAAGGCAAAGGCAAGAAAATTGAGCGCAGTTCGTTCATTATTCAAGTATTTTTATAATAAGGATAAATTAAGTCAAAACGTTACCACTAAGGTTGCTACCCCCAAACTTCACGAAAAGACGATTATTCGTCTAGATGACCACGAAGTAGAAAAGATGCTAGATACTGTTGAGAGTGAGCAAAAATTTAATTCTACATTCCAAAATAGTTACAATTTAAACACGCGCGACCGTGATATTGCTATAGTTACCCTATTTTTAGGTACTGGAATTCGTGTTAGTGAACTTGTTGGCATTAACGTTGAGGACGTAGACCTTCCTAATAAAGCGTTTAAGGTCACTAGGAAGGGTGGAAATATGTCTGTCTTATATTTCTCTAATGAAGTTAAAGATGCGCTGGAAGTCTATTTGGCTTGGCGAGAAGAGCGATTATTTAAATGTAACCTTTTAGAAAAGGAAAGTGCCCTATTTATTTCTCTTCAAAATAAACGTATTACGGTCAGGGCTGTGGAAAATTTGGTTAAAAAGTATACGGGTGTTGTAAATCCACTTAAATCTGTTTCTCCACATAAACTACGTTCCACTTACGGCACGGCACTTTATCGCGAAACCAAGGATATTTATATGGTAGCAGAAGTTTTAGGGCATCGCGACGTTAATACAACTAAGAAGCACTATGCTGCAATTGATGAAGATATTAAACGTGAGGCATCTACAAAAGTTGTTCTTAGAAAAAACGATGGAGAATTTTAAGAAATTACAATTTTTTCCCTATTAATTCTAAAAAAACGAATATTTTAGAGCAAACAACGGTATAATTAATGTAAAAATGCAAACTTTTGTTTGCATTTTTTGTCGTATTATGTTAGAATATAAACAAGTAAGTAGAATTTTTGTCAAGCCCATTGCTTAATTATTCTAATTATATTATAATAATCACGGAGTATTTCTCATGACTAAAAACGTAGAGATGCAACAAAAGATGGAGATGATAAAAAAGTTCATTTATGAAACCGTAGATGAACGTGGATGTCCTCCAACAATAAGAGAAATTTGTTATAAATTTGATATTAAATCAACCTCAAGTGCATCATATTATTTGCGTAAACTGGAAGATGCCGGTGAATTGCGTATCAATAAGCAAAAAAGTCGTGGTTTAGAAGTTACCGGTAAGCGTTTGACCTCTCGTGACGTAATTAGAGTTCCCCTAGTCGGCTCGGTTACTGCCGGTATTCCAAAACTTGCCGTAGAAGATAACGACGAAAGCGTATATCTTCCACAAAACCTATTTAACCGTGTAGATGAAACCACTTTTATGCTCACAGTAGAAGGCACTTCTATGATAGATATGGGCATAAATGATGGCGACAAAATCATAGTTAAGCAACAACCTACTGCGCGTAACGGACAGGTTATAGTAGCATTAATCGGTGATGAAATGAGTACCGTTAAGCGTTTCTATCACGAGGGAGATCGCATAAGACTTCATCCCGAAAACAAGTTTATGAATGATAAGTTCTACTCGCCCGAAGAAATTAAGATTTTGGGCATAGTTGTAGGTCTTATACGTACCGAAATTCATTAAGGAATTGTATGGATACCGTCAACACAGAATTAATTAGAGGACACGTTGATACCATTATTTTAAATTCTCTTGCAGAAAGAGATCGTTATGGTTACGAAATTTTGGATATCATATCTGATTTAAGCGAGGGTCGTTATGAAATTAAGCAACCCACGCTTTATTCTTGTCTAAAAAGACTGGAAAAACAAGGATTTATTACCTCCTATTTTGGCGATGAATCTAATGGTGGTAGAAGAAGATACT
>JAZSKG010000219.1:0-1953 GCA_045534735.1 Candidatus Stercoripulliclostridium sp. | reverse complement strand
TGCAGTTATTGTAGCACTACCCTCTTCGCCTACTGCCGTTATGAGTCCAGACTCATTAACTGAAATTATATCCGGCGCAGAGGAAGTAAACGTGGGTGTTAACGAGCCAAAATCTCCGTCGGTGGGCTTAAATATAACGCTAAGGTATGCAGATTGTCCTGCTATTATACTTCTTGTGGATTCGGTAAAAGCAATACCTTCCAACTTTTTGTCCTCGTAAACCTCTATGGTTGCAGTATATATAACGTTGGTGCCGTGCGCTTTTATGGTTAGGATAGACGTACCTACTTCTAATGCTTGTATGCTTGCAGATTTTTTATCTAGTGTCGTCACGGTTGCAACAGAGGTATCACTAGAAGTAAATATTATTCTAACATAAGTGGCATTTGTGGGATAAAATTGGGCTAAAACGTCTCTGGTTTCACCTTTTATGATCCTTATTTTTCCATTTACTACACCGGTTACGCCGTTTATCTCGTTTACTTCTAAATAATTATCATAAAGTAAATTGCCTATTCCTTCGTTAGTGCCGTACTTAGAAGAGCCCTCTCCCCTAAATTCTACGACACCGTCTTCTCTCAAGAAAGCGCTATGGCTTTCACCTGCCGCAACGTCTATAACGTCGTAAAGACCACTAACCCCCAGTTGACCATAAGAGTTATCACCGGTTGCAACAACTTTTCCATCCTTCGTTAAAGCGATAAGGTGATGAGTACCTGCAGAAATCTTTTCTACGTTTTTAAATTCGCTAAAGTCAGCACCGGGAAGACTTCCTATTGCGCTTACGCTATCGTCTTCATTAATAAATGCTATATAATTTAGACCTACGGCAACTTGTTTAATGCCACTTAGCGCGCTAATCGCATTCTTTTCAACATCGGTAAAACTACCTGCGACTACAACTTTTCCGTCCCCGGTTAGTCCTGCAACCCTCTTACCCATTGCAGACAATGCTACGACGTCCAAATCTTTCCAAGAGGAAACGTTAAGTTGTCCTTTATCATTTAGACCGGTTGCAACAACCTCTCCGTTAGTCTTAAGTCCATAACTTGAATAGGTGCCGGCAGCCACGGCTTTAACGTTCATCCACGAAGATACGTTGGTCTCAGAATAACTATCCTTACCTACGGAAATTACGTTTAGTCCTTGCGTTAAAAGTAGAGTGTGGGTGTATCCTAGGGCAACGGATACGACGCCATCTATTCCTTCTACCGCCCATTGGTCTACCGTTTCCCAGCCACTTGCATCCACGGTGCCGTCACGTCTTACGCCAACGGTCATCCTAGCAGATGCCATTATGGAGGCTTTTAGTTCGGTTTTGGTTTCAAGTATGGTGTCCCAGCCGTGATTTCCGCTATCGGTTACCGGCACTTCCAAGAGTACCTTGCTGTCGCCGTCGGCATCTTTTATGGTTACAACTGCCGTTTTGGGCTCGTTATCGCTAGTAAATATACCAAAATCAAACACTCCGGGCGTATGGATATTACCCTTGCTTGCATATATGAAGTTGGTGGTAATTTCTCTGGTTCCGTTATTGTATTCAGCAAGGAATTTTCCTAAATTCATGCTATTTTTAACTATTTCGTTACCATTTGCATCCATTAGACTTACGTCAAGTGCTGAAAGATATTTAGGATTAAAGGTTCCGAATTTTAGTTGTGAAAAGAAAAATGGGAAATTCGAGGTAATTGCAATAGTTTGTTATTCCATGGAGATTTTGCCGTTAAAATAGTCGTCTAGAATTATATCTTCACCAAGTTTTACACTAAACTCAATGCTTTCTTCCCCTATGGAAAGAGCCTCTATAACAATGTCACTATTGCTTCCATCGCTATAATAGATGGTTTCAAAATCATAAAGTCGGGATCTATCTTACTTACAAAGCTTGATGAAATATTGGTTGTTGGGAGAAAGGTATGCGTAGTCAATAGCATATAAACTATGTGCATAACG
>JAZSKG010000261.1:0-2515 GCA_045534735.1 Candidatus Stercoripulliclostridium sp. | reverse complement strand
ACCTTACGCAATAAGGAATTTACGTTGCCAAGAGCATCAGAAAAATACTGAATACTAGAATTTGTATTTTGTGTATTCTTTGTAATTTTACCCTCTGCATCATACTCGTACAATGCAATCGTTGCATTATTTTTATCTGTAACACGCTCTAGCAACCTTCTTTTCTCGTCATATTCGTAATGGAATTTTTGTTGTACTTCGTTATTGCTAGTAACAAATTTTACGTATTCCAAAAGGTTCTCTTGTTTATAGTAGAACTCATAATGCTCATTGGTAGGACCATAATATAGCCTTCGTAAGTTGCCAGTGCCCTCGTCATAATAGTAAGAAAAGATAATTACGCCGTTTAATTTTATGGCCGAAACGTTGCCCCTAAAATCATACAAAAATTCGTAAACACTACCATTTTTTAGGGTAACTGTCTTTAGCCTACGTGTATCATCATAATAAGTATACGTTGCCTTAGAAAGTTCTACAGTGTTCTTTTCCAACAACATGGACATAACCAAATCGTTTTCGTAACTAAAGGTGGTTTTTGCGCCTTTTGCGTCTATAATCGTCTTTGGCTTGTCATTTTCATACGTAATTGTTGAAACACATTCGTCAAGTTCGTTATATTCTTTAGTAGTATGTCTACCATCTGCTGAATATTCCTTTTTGACCTCTATGGTTTTATTATCTTCTTTATCCGTCAAAGTTTGCTTAGTTAAAAGACTAGGATGGTTTTCATCATATTCATTTGAGATTTCTATGCCATGCGTGCTTGTTGCTTTCGTCGGGTACCCCATAGAATTGTACTCAAAGGTATTAATGGTAGTATCAAATTCCGTGGCTAGGTTTAACTGGTTCTCCGTGTTGTACGCCCTGGTTGCAATCTCCCCACTCCTTGAAAGTAAAGATATATTACCACTTTCCGTATATTCAAAGAATGAACCAAAATCTTGTCTTATAATTTGAATGCCACCAAGTTCAAAAGAAACGTCACCCCTTAACGTAATTAGGAATCTTACGTTTTCTTGGCTTGCTTTACAGTTAGCACCCAACATAATAAGTTCAAAGTTATCGTCGGCATTTTCCTTTTTCAAATAATCATGGTCGCCATCTCCTATTTGCATATTAAAAATAACGTTTTTTGCATCATCTTTGTTGAATTCTTGCCTTGCCCATAGTAAGGCCGTAACGTTGTCTGTTCCTATTGCACCAATGGGAACTTCAAAGGTTATATACCCACTATCCGTTCCACTATGAGAAAACTTGTAAACGTGATCGCCTATTAAGGTGCTCCATTTTGAATCGGTTAGCGCTACTCTTTCACTTGTAACGTTAGTAAGATTAAAATCTTCCATAGTTAAACCATCAAAATAGTTGGTTTGCGTGCTATTTAATAAAAATGGTTTACTTTGAGCAATAAGCCTCTTATTTTCATCATACTCGGTTTCCAAAACGTAACCCCGACTATCTACTTGATATAGTGGAATTCCCTTATTATCAAAGTAATAAGTAGTCCAAGTATCGTCAATAAATCTTCTTACCGAAGTATAATTGTTAAAATAATTAACTTCGGTTGTATGAAACCATCTGAGAGGCTCTTCATAACCATCTCGTACGTAATCCACGTAGTCATCCGTAAAATTGAACTCATTCCTATGATCTGACATACAATCTATTAGAGTAATTTTTTCAATTTCATATTTGATTTGTATTTTGCCGGTTTGAACGTCATTGGCTGTCAAATATGTAATAGAAACAAGTTTGTTGTTAGTGTATCCTAATTGTACTTTTTCTAGTATAGTACCATTATAAGTGTAGGTCACCAGTGCTACTTTTCCGTTTGAACCCTTATAAAAATGTAGAATATCCCCTTTCCCATTGTTTATCGTTTTGTCGTTGGCAGATATAAAGTCTAATGTCAAACTATCGCCATTCTTCATATTTATTTGTTTAGGATACATAGAGTGTGAACCATATATTTTCTTGTTTCCATTTCTATCTTCAAATTCAATATGATATGCGTCAATATAGTCCTCATCTGCAACCTTAGAAACTTTCATTTGAGTTTCCTCATTCCATTCATCTAGAATATATTCGTCAATACTTCCATCTGCGTTTTCTACGCTTATGGTGTTTTCAAATTCCGAAACTTTTGCAAAATAGTCCAATTTGAATCCATAACCAAAGAGAGAATTGTTCTTTTCGCGCTCTTGATAATTATATATTAAATTGGCACCAAATTGATTTAATCCTCTTGTAAATAGTAATGGAACGGTTATATGCAAGTTTGCATCTTCTTTGAAGAGATTGATATTTGCAGTAGCCTTTCCTACTTGAAACGTTAATTGTTTTGTGTAATTTTTTAAACCTTTATTAGCCATTTTATCAGTTCCTCTTTAAAATATTTTTTTATATAGTGTGATTTCTTGTGTTAAGCAATCATTCACGTACTCGCTTAGTTCCGTCACGTCTATGAAGCGATTAAAAACGTTAAAATAATAGTCCATTAACATATCAGCGTTTC
>JAZSKG010000147.1:0-7887 GCA_045534735.1 Candidatus Stercoripulliclostridium sp. | reverse complement strand
CTGCTACGTATCCTACCCATACAGGTATCTTATTTATTTTTTCAAATAATTTTTCTATCATATTTTCTCCTATTTGGCACACAACTTTGCCATAACCGTTCTAACAGCCGTTTCTTCCAGCATAAGACCACTCTTAAAATTGTATTCCGTATCAACTAAGTCATCAAGACAAGCCTTTAAAGTCGCTTTTCCATACCTGGAGGCCGTCTCTCGCGTTCTCTTGACTGCCCATTCCTTAATCTTGAGGTCGTCTGCCAGTTCTTGGTCACTCTTCGTAGATAAAGCACAATGCAGTAATCTACGATATTGGCTAACTAACGTGGAAAGAATAATGGAGTAATCTATACCTTTTGCTACGAATTTATCAAACAACCCCATTGCTTTAACCTTGTTTTTGTCTGCAAGCGCGTTCGCTAGTTCATATATTTCGTTTTCTATGGTATTAGCGACCAATAGTTCTACCATATCGTTGGTTATAACCTGTTTTGTTCCCAAATATGCAAGAAGTTTTTTTAACTCGTTAGATATTCTTAGCATATCACGACTACAAAATTCTATAAGAGTATATAGGGCATTTCCGTCAATTTTCTTAGGTGCAATCAACTTAGGAATATATTCCCTCAAACTAGGTAAATCTAGTTTAGAGCAATCTATTTCTATAAAATAACGTGCTAGGTTTAAAGGAATATTAGAATTGGAAAGAATGAGTATAGTATTTTCATCTAAGCTGGTAACTACTTGTTCTAAAAGCAACCTCTCTCTTTCCTGCGCCTTGCTTTCACCTTTAGGTTGAGTCTCGCCTTTGCCCTTGGTTGTTTTCTTTAATGCATATCCCGATATGGAAACAACGTTAATGCCCCCAAAAAAGCCCATTGAAGTAAATGCCCCCTCGGCTTCTTCAATACTTTTTATATCACTAAAGGAGCGATAATTGTATTCTCGCTCTGCTTCCGGTACAAGGGCTAAAATTGCATTTATAACGTAGTCGCGCCAGTAGAGGTCGTCACCAGTTAACAAAAATGCATTACCACCCCTATTATTCACCTTGAAATTGATAGCCTTTAGGGCTGTTTGGGGTACTGCCATGGTTAAATTATACTATAACTAAATATATTTTACAACTAAAATAAGAAAAATATAAGCGCGCACGCAAGAAAAGATAGGCTGAAAAGCACAATTTTTGAGTATTTACTACCCATATAGAACTTAGAAAGCACCACGGCACCAAATGAAAGTAGTAACGAAGAAAGCATTGGTGCCTCTATTTGTAGAGTTGAAAATGGAAGATTTGCCACAAAGGTTGAAATCGCATTTATTCCAACTATGGGTATACTAAATGGTGTTAAAAGGATACCTATTGGCTCTATTAATATACTTAACGTTGTTATTGGGACCAAAAGAGAATATAGCAAGGAAGCAATGGGAACGACAATGATATTTGCTAGTACAAAATAAAGTGATATCCTTCCAAAATAGTATGACGCAATTGGCAAAACGAATACGTTTGCAGAAATGGAAACACCGACCGATGAGACTAGGGTTTTGACTATAAATTTATCGCCGGTATACAAATTCCTAAAAGACCACAAAAAACAAACTATCCCAAACACTGCGCCGATACTCAAAAGAAAACTTACGGAAAACAACTCTAGTGGATTTATTAAAAGCAGAATTATCGTAGCAGTTGCTAACCCATTTAACTGATCGTATCTTTGCTTCTTAATTTCGGAATACAGCATTAGGACACTCATTATTGAAGCCCTTATTACACCGACGGGGAAGCCCGTCAAAAGACCATATGTAAACAATACAGCCACTACCCAAATTAGTGATTTTTGCTTGCTTACTCTAAATAGCCTTAAAACGAGAAACACCAAAACCGACATGAATCCTACGTGTAAACCGGAAACTGAAAAGAGGTGGCTTAACCCACTCATACTCATATCCGTAGCAGTATCATAGTCTATGTAAGAGGTGTCTCCAAGCACTAATCCCAGAGCGACACCGCCTTCATCCGGCCCCATTCTTTCCACGTAGGTTTTCACTATCTTAACACGAACCAATTCAACTAGCGATAACGGCGTTTCACCAATTTTTTGACCGGTGCAATCGCTCATTTTATATTTGACGTTTTCTATGTATTTTGAAACCGAATAACTATTAAAAGGATTATATTCTATCGTACTAAAACTGCCACTTACTCCAACCCTATCGCCAACTTCAAATACGGCTTCACAATCTACGGTTACAAGGCCGGCTACCTCGTCACCTAGAATAGTCGCGTCTTCAATTACGTAACGGTTCGTTTCCTTATTTGCAAGAGATACTTCTTTAACTCGGCCCTCCAAATACGTGCTATCGTATGCTACATAAGGTGTTTGCTTCACAAAGCCAACTACGCTAATTGCAATAAATCCAATAAGCAAGAAAATGGTTGCTATTCTAAGTGATGAAAACTTTAAAAATAACGAAAGTATAAACCCCACTACCAATAGGGCTAGAGCAATAAAAAAGCCAACTCTACTTATCCCCGTCAACGCACCCACAAATATACCTAGCGCTAGGCAAATTGCAGATAAAACTATTGGACGATAGTTGGCGATTTTAAAATTTTTCATTATATGCGCTTACGTGCTTTTCTGCCTTTTAGGATACTAAAACTATGCATTTTGAGTGCCGATATTAACTCTTTCTCGTCATTTGGTAGTTCGGTAAAAACCATTGCAGAACTAACGTCTCCCTTTAGGTGAAAGTCTGATCCGGCAACCTCCAAAAGGTCATTCTTTTCCATATACCTTTTTGCCTTTCCGTTGTTATTTAGGTGCCTTGGATTCCCATTATAACTTTCTATTCCATCTACTAAACTTAAAGAAATAAGTTTAGTACGCTCCCTAAATGGATGCGCTTGGAACACTAGCCACCCCTTACTTTCTGCAAGCGCCTTCAAATCTTCGTAACCATTATTTATAATACTTATTGCGTGATCTTTAAATTCGTCAGGAGTTATTCCATAAACAAGTAACTCGGCACATTTCTTTTTCAGAGGTAAACCATAATGATCCTCACCTAAAGCAAATTCTACTCCAAAATATATCTTGAGTCCCTCTTTATTTTCTTTTAGTTGATTATAGGTCTTAAAGAACTCGTTAATCTTTTCCTCGTCGCTACCTTTAAAATAGTTCTCATAAATCAGTTTGTTAAAATGATTGGTCACTATGATTCCACTATAACCATAGCCTTTGTATATTTTAACAATATCTTCTACACTAGTCATAGCACATCCACTATTACCTTTTACGTGCAAGTGTCCTTCTACTTTATATCCTTTCACAATAATAACAACTCCTTTAATTCAAAAGCACTATTTACTATAAAATCGGGACGTCCTTCCTCTATTTCTCTTTTACTACCATATCCAAAGGTCACTGCAATGGAGGTAATACCTAACTCATTTGCACTCTTAACGTCGTATATTCTATCACCTATCATAATTACGTCGCTAGGATTGGGATTACCTAGTCTATCTAAACAATAAATTAGAAGATCTTTTTTGTTTGCACGCGAACAGTTATGCTCGTCTCCAGCAATAAGAAAGAAATATTTGCTTAATCCAAAATACTCTAATACTCTGATTGCCTGGTCCTCTGGTTTAGAGGTAGCAACCACGAGAGTTTTACCTCCTTGCTTTAAGGCAATTAGCAAATCCTCTATTCCGGGGTACACGGTACAATTAAAGATACCACCAGCATTATAGTATTCACGAAACTTTTCTACTAAATCCCAAGCCTCAAAACCATCAACTCCAAGTAAACGCATAAAACTTTCCTTGAGTGGAGGACCTATTATACTTGCTAGATCGCGTTCTGTAATTATAACGTCTTTATAATCCTTAATGGCCTCTAAAAAACAATGGGTGATTGCAGGGTAAGAATCAGTCAAAGTGCCATCAAGGTCAAAAAGAATGTATTTTTTTGTAGAAATATCGCTCATGTCAAAATTATACTACACTATTTAATAGTGTATCAATAGAAAGTAGAATAAATTTTTCTTTAATTTTATTTTAACAAAAAAATTTTTGCACAAACTATTGATAAAGAATACTGTTTGCGATATAATTTAGCAGTCAAGAGGTTAGAGTGCTAACACTCAATACAATAGAGTGCCAACTCTTGAAATAATATGATAAAGGAGAAAATTATGAGAACACTATCAACAAGAACCTGGAACCCTCTAAGTATTTTTAACGACACGTTTGAAAACTTCTTTACGCCCTACTACGAAAAACTTGACTTCATGAAAACTGATATAACCGAAAAAAAAGACAGTTTTGTTGTTGAGGTTGAACTTCCCGGATACGACAAGAAGAACATAAGCGTTGAATACCTAGACAAATACTTGACCATTAAGGCAGAACGCAAGGATAGCGTTAGCGATGATGAAAAAATCATTCGTAAGGAAAGAAGCCTAAACTGCGCACGTAGTTATTACGTCGGCGACATTGATGAAAATGAACTTAAAGCAAAGTATGAAAACGGTGTACTTTACGTAACCATTCCAAAAGCACAGGCTAAAAAGTCTTCAAAACTTCCCATTAATATTGAGTAGTTTTTACTCATTCGTTCCCTCCTCTTCTAATGGTAAACCCACCTAATTAGGTGGGTTTACTGTATCTTAGGATACCAAATACTGATATTTTTACTTCAGCACTTTACCAATATGAGCAAGTCTAAATTTTTCACCCATCTCTAAAAGTTGAGCGTAAGTTATGCCCAGAGAAGCCAAGAATTCGTTAATATTTTGCTTTTTAACATTTTTCCCTGCTTTTATTTGATTGTCAATTATACGTAATCTTCTACATACTTTATTGGACTCTATTTCTACGTAAATAGTAGCCTCCGATGCTCTTGTAACACACTTACCACCCTTTTTAGATATCAGTTCTATTAGCACGATCATCTCCGAGAAATGCTTGTCTTCAAACAAGGTGCTAAAGCATATCTTTTCTCCCTTAAAGGGCAAATCTCCACGCATAGGTTTTGTCTTTCTTACGTGGCTTTGGAATATCTTATAATTTCTTCTAGTGATGTTTGTACCAGTATAACGGCCACCATCGCAAACCGAACCTTCTACGTGCTTGAACTCAACCTTTCCGTTTTCTACTCTTCCTTCGCTAGACGGGTATTTTCTTAGTAGGTCTTCCAGGCTTATTTTTAGCCTCTCTGTTAGGCCTTTAGCAACTAGCATCGTTACCTCTGCGTCTTCGTCGCTACGATGCGCTACGTGTTCGCTAACGTCTACGCTAAGATCCTCCAGCGCCTTCTCTAACGCAGGTTGGCTAGTTAGTTCCTTATACTCCCTAAATGCGCGTTGCATGTCATAAAGCGTATAGTTTATAAAATCCAACTTATAGCGCTCTGTTGCCCACATTATAAAGCGAGCATCATTGTCACAAGCAAATCCTATAACTCTTGTGTCTTCGTCTGTTAAAAGCCTTTTAATATGGTCGTAGAATGCCGGAAACTTAGGTGCATTTAGAAAATATTCTTTAGGATAGGCTAGCGTTATCCCCCTATCCTTTTCGTTCTTTTCTCGTTTAGCCTTAGACCATGCCCCGGTGTGAAAAATAGCCTCTGGATTCATGAGAATATCACGTTTTTCTAGTACGACAAAATTCGCGTCGGTTAAAACGTAACCGAAACTGCAAACGTGCTTGCCGTCGCTACACTCTATATCAAAAAACAGATATTTCATCCTACTCCTATACATAGTTAACCGGCAAGCAATGCTTGTCGGTTAACCTCTTTCTTTTGTTAAACTTTAATGGTGAAATTAATGAACTTTTTTTACAACATTTTGGGTTGCTTCTTGTTTACGTGCTGCAATATCTGCACGCATACGCTCATACATTGCTTCGTCAAGTTTGCTCTTCTTTAAGTACAATACAACTGCGATAGTCATAACAATCATTGGGATTACGGTCATGCAAACTAGTAGCCAATTTATAGTGCTAGTAGGAACTTCCGAGATAATTGCTTGGATGTTGGTAAGTTTTGTCGTAACATCTAATTCTCCCATATTAACAAGGTTTTCTTGTTCGGAAATTCTATCGGTAATTTCAGCAATATTAAGTACGGACAAAATGATGGTTACAACACCCATTTGAGCAGCGGAGCCCATCTTTGCAGCAAGAGGACGAATGGAGAAGATGATACCTTCTTCACGATTACCGGTTTTCCATTCGTTGTATTCAACTGAGTTAGCAATGGTAATGGTTTGAACTTGATAGAACACTGCTTGACCAATTGCCCAGAATGCGCCGGTTAATGCTATGGGATAGAATACCCAGTCTGCTTGAACGTTTTGAGTTGCAAGGCCAAGAATTAACATCAAGCCGTAACCGATGTAAATTAATACCAAACAAATCTTAGAAATTTGTCTACGATTGAATTTCTTTGCGAGTAAGGGGTAGATAACCAAAATCGCGCCAGCGATACCGGTCAAAATACCAAAGAGAGATACCATTGCTCCTTCGTATCCAAAACGGAAATATACGTACCAAGTAGAAAGACCACCTAGTATGGAACTTCCTAGATTGTGAACGAACATGATAATTGCAGTCCAACGTAATTGATCGTTACTCTTAAGAACTTTAAATATTTGCTTGATGGGGTTTACTTTAGGACGGTTAGGATCCAGAGGAGGTAGAGGTTTTTCCTTTACACATACACAGGTCATAAATTGACAACCAATAAATACTAGACCTATAACAACAGCAAGAACGGGGAATGCAGTAGTGGCACTGCCACCAATGGTCATAGAACCGGTGGTAAGTGTGGGAACAACTATGGTTGCAATACCCGCACCGATACCGGCACAAATGTTTGCTATGGAAGAAAGTTTATCTCTATCTTCGTGGTGTGAAGTAAGAGATGGTAGCATTGACCAGTAACTAATGTCGTTCATAGTAAAGGTAATGGACCATACGATGTACATTATTGCAAAGAAGATAACGAAACTCATACCCTTAAGTGGCACCCAGAACATTAAGAATACCACGATAGAGTTGGAGATGGCTCCTATCATAATCCATGGTTTGAATTTACCCCATTTGGTACGAGTAATTTCAATGATTGAACCCATAATAGGATCGTTCAATGCGTCAAATATACGGCAACACATAATTACAACACCAACAATTGCGAACTCGGTGGTATTTACACCCTTAGTTAGCAATATACAGGTGAGCATATAAGTGTTAAAGAGTTGGTACATTAAATCGCGTCCAATACCACCTAGGCTAAACGACCAAAGGTTACGATTGGAAAGTCTTTCTACTTTTTTCTTCACGATAACTTTCTTTATTGTTGTCATGGCTTCCCTCCGACGTGAAGTTTAATATTATAATATTAACACATTTGTGCTTAAATGTAAACACCCAACTTTGTTAATTTGTATATTCTTATATAACAACACCTCTGCGATGAAACCAAGCGCTAAACCATACTATTTCACTTCTTTGCTTCAATAGTTTATTTTTAACGTATTAGGTACTCTTACTTGCGCATTCGGAAACCTATAATTTCATTTATAAGAGTATGGCGATCTGAAAATCGGTGTGTTAGGCGCGTTAAAGGAAAATATGGTCACAAGTGTAATAAGTCCTACTATTACAAAAATGATTATAACTAAAGCAAATTTTTTTGAAGCACCTCGTTTATAAACGTGAAATGCAATTGTTTGCGCAATCAGTATTGAAAATATCTCTATCCCAATGTGTAATAAAAAACTATCAATAGGGAACGACAATCCGTATACAAAAGTACAAAACAAAGAAGTCACTAAGGAAACGGCTAAAACTATTGAAAGCCCACCACTAGTAAACCATTT
>JAZSKG010000284.1:0-4038 GCA_045534735.1 Candidatus Stercoripulliclostridium sp. | reverse complement strand
AGTTTTCAAAGGAAGAAATCATATCAAAATATCTTAACACTATATATTTTGGACACTCTCTTTACGGAATTAAAGATGCTTCAAATAGACTTTTTAACAAGGAACCCAAGGATCTTAGCATTGGGGAAAGTGCAATTCTTGCCGGAATAGTTAAAAATCCACTAAAAAACTCCCCTTTAAATTCAATAGACAATGCTATTTCAAGAAGAAACTTAGTTTTGCGTCTTATGCGTGAACAAAATCATATCACGGAGCAGGAATATGAAATTGCTCTAAACGAAAAATACTTTCCACCGTCGGTTAGCATTCCTAAGAAGAAAAACATACCATACACTCAAGTGGTAATTGAGGAAAGTGCTAAAGCGCTTGGAATTAGTGAACGCGAACTAATCACAAATGAGTATAAAATTTACACGTATTTTGATGAAAACAGCCAAAATGCCGTAGAACTTGCTTATAATTCACAAGATTTACAAGCAGGAGACCATAAAACTTTTCTACTATCCAACAATGAAAACGGTGGTATCTGCGCCTACGTTTCAAGCGTAAACTATTCACCTTATACTTTTAGAAGGCAAGGTGCTTCTACACTTAAGCCCTTTCTTGCCTATGCTCCTGCGCTAGAAAAAGGTTTAGTACTTCCGGAAAGCCCTATACTTGACGAAAAGTACGAGTATAAGGGTTACGCACCAAATAATTTCCAAAGCAATTATCTAGGTTGGACGACGGTTAGAGAAAGTTTAATTACTTCAAGTAATGCTTGTTCTCTAAAACTACTTTCACAAGTAGGCTTAGACTACGCGTTAGACTTAGGAACAAAATGTGGCCTTTATTTTAATGAAAAAGACAGTTACGCAAGTGTTTTAGGTGGCACGACGGAAGGACAAACGAATATTGAGTTACTTGAAGCCTATATGAGTCTTGCAAATGGTGGAGAGCACCAAAATGCAAGTTTCATAAAAGCAATTTATGATGATACCGGAAATGAAGTATATTCACATAATCCACTTAAAAAACGCGTTTTTTCTCAAGAAACTGCCTATTTTATTACCGATATGCTAATTTCTTGTTCTAAAAAAGGAACAGCGCGCAAACTATCATCTTTAGATTTTGAGGTTGCCTCTAAAACGGGAACGAATGGTAATGAAAGTGGTAATTTTGATGCCTGGAATGCCTCTTACACAACTTCCCACACCTTGATAAGTTGGTATGGAAGTAGTGATTACCTCAAACCGATGCCCCTCGCCGTCACTGGCGGTAGTTACCCAACCTTAGGTGCCAAATGTATACTGGCATCACTTCCAACGGACAAAAAATTTACTTTCCCGAATACCCTAGAGTATGCTCAAATAGACGGATACTCCTATGAGCATTCACACGTTCTTTCTTTGGCAAACGAGGATACCCCCGATTCTTATAGAAGAAGCGTGTTAATTTCGGAAAAATTTATAATGCCGACCAGCGATTATTTTTCCCACTCTATACCCAATGATTTTGAGGTTATGAGTGGCGACGGAGAGGTAATTGCCACATTTAGTAAGAATAAAAAGTTTTATTACGTACTGGAAAACTCATGTGGCGATATGCTAGCAAAAATAGAAAAAGGCTCCGGCAAGGTGGAAATCACCCTACCAAAGCCTAATTTAGGTCTGGAATTTTATTATTTAAGCGCTTATACGGAAGACAAAGTGTTGGTTAAAACTTCTACTCCCAAAATGATATTTTCTTGGTACTAATCAACGGATATGATTTCAGTAACGGTATTTTCTACGGCCTTATCAATTAAAGCATCAATATCAAGTCTGCTTTCATACTCAATAGCATCTTGTAGTTTGGGTTTAATAACTGGATTCTTGGGTAAGAATACCGTACAGCAATCTTCATAAGGACGAATAGAGATATCAAAAGTATCAATTTTGTTTGCAATATCTATTATTTCTGCCTTATCAGAGCCAATTAGAGGCCTAAATACGGGAAGGGTAACTACGGAGTTGGTAACTTGAATACTTTGCATGGTTTGGCTTGCTACTTGGCCTAGTGCTTCACCCGTAATTATGGCGCCACATTCGTTCTTAATAGCGATTTTTTCTGCAATACGCATCATAAATCTACGCATTATGGTTATCATAAACTCTTCGGGGCAATGCTCGTGAATTGCGTATTGAATTTCGGTAAAGGGAACAACGGCAAGTTTTATATCGCCACAATATGCCGTTAATTTCTTGGCAAGGTCTTTTACTTTTTGTAGTGCTAACTCGGATGTGTATGGGAAACTATGGTAGTGAATTGCAAAAATTCTTAAACCACGTTTTGCCATAACGTAACCTGCTACCGGGCTATCTATACCACCCGACAAAAGTAACATCGCGTTACCCGAGCAACCCGTTGGAAGTCCTTGTGCGCCCATAATCTTGTCATAGAAAAGATAGGAATATCCACTTTCACGCAAGTCTACAAATAGTTCAAAATCATAGTCAAAAAGGTCAACTTTTAGTTTTCCACCGGTCATTTTGAGCATATATCCACCAATTTTTGCGCCTAGTTCCATACTTGTCATGGGGAAACGTTTATCTGCGCGCTTTACGGTAACTCTAAAAGTACCGGTAGTGGGGCTAATAGCGTGAGCGATTTTGCACATCTCTTCAACGTCGGTTTTAACTTTAACGGTAGGACTTATAGAGTGAATGCCGAAAACCTTGGTTAGGCGAGAGATTATCTCGTCCATATCTTCCGGAGCAAACTCTTCTATATAATATCTGCCTTGCGTTTTGGAAAAACGATATTGTAAGCCGGAAAGAGAGTTTTTAATATTTTTTATAAGTAAACTCTCAAAATAATTACGATTATTGCCTTTTAAGAAGATTTCACCAAATCTTATAAGTATGCAATTATATTCAACTGCCATATTTTTCTAACTCCTTGTATACGCTTAGATATTCTTCTACAAATATCTTTGCTTCTTCCATAGTGTTGTAAATAAAGAAACTAAGTCTTGTTACGCCGTTGGCGTATTTACCTTGTAATCCAAGGGCTTCTGCTATGCGCGTAGAGGCTTTATTTGATGCGCAAGCGCTACCCGTACCAACCATAATTCCGCGTCTTTCTAAAGCGTGTTGCATTACCTCTCCACGCACTCTGGGAACGGAAAAAGATAAAATATAGGGAGAAGCATCTAAACTAGAAAGGAACTTTATTCCCTCTATTTCTTTTAGGTTATCGGCAATATAGGCGCGAATTTCACTTAGTTTATTGTGAGTTTCAGTAAGAGAGTCGTATCTACTTTGAACCGCCCTCTCAAAAGCCATTATGCTTCCGGTATTTTCCGTTGAAGAACGTAATCCACCTTCTTGGCCTCCACCATAAACTATGGGATTTACGCTAACTCCTTTTGCTATATAAAGCGCACCTACACCTTTAGGTGCCCCTATCTTATGCGCACTCATTGAGTAAAGATCAACACCCCAGCCACGAAGATTTAATTCCAACTTTCCAAATGCCTGTACGCCGTCGGAATGGAAATATGCCCTTGGGCACTTGCTCTTTACCAATTTTGCAAGTCTGCCTATATCGTTTATAGCCCCGGTTTCATTATTTACGTGAATGATGGAAACAAGTGTGACTTGAGGGGTTAGAAGAGAAACAAATTCTTCCTCAATAACCTTACCATATTCGTCTACCGGAGCAAAAACAACGTCAAAACCTCTTGCTTTAAGTTCGTTTGCCGTTGCATATATGGCCGCGTGCTCGGAAGCAGATACTATAACTCTGCCACCTTTTATTTTCTTAGAGCCAAGAAGTGCCAAATTATCGCTTTCGGTGCCACCGGCAGTAAATATTATTTTACCTTCGCCACGCAATTTTTTTAGTATTGTTTGCCTTGCTCTTTCTAAATCTTGCTTAACGGAAAGTGCATTATGGTATAAAGCCGAGGGATTAAAGTACTTATCACTCAAATACTCGGTTACTATCTCCACACTTTCTTTAGTGCATTTAGTTGTACTCGCGTTATCAAAAAATATCATCTCTTTAGTTTAACAA
>JAZSKG010000297.1:0-1638 GCA_045534735.1 Candidatus Stercoripulliclostridium sp. | reverse complement strand
TACCACTAGTACGCTTCCCTAGTATAATTTCCTTTTGCATCGTATCTCATCTAAACTACGAAGTCTATCAAGTATCCGTGCGTCGTATCTCATCTAAACTGCGAAGTCTATCATACTTAAGTAAAACCTTGTGAGTGAAGCGAAGCGAAATGAGGCAATTTTGCATTCTGCATTTTGCATTTTGCATTTAAATTCATTGTGCATTAAAATTCAAATTTGGTAAATAATACATAGGAGAAAATTTATGGCAAAAGTAAGACTTAATGAAAATGAAGAAATCGTAAAGGTTATTAAGGAAGGTCTAAAGGCTAAGGGTGGATATTGCCCTTGTAAACGCGAAATTACCGAAGATAACAAATGTATTTGTAAAGAATTTAGAGAACAAATCGCCGACCCCAATTTCACCGGATATTGCCATTGTATGTTGTATTTTAAAGAACAATAAAGTTTACAACCCCTACCAAAAAATAACATCCGTTCGCCTATACTTTTAAAGTCGGTGACGGATGTTTTTTATTTCCTTATTTAACTTTTTCCTTGTGAACGGAATGAAATGAAGTGAGGTAATTTTGCATTTTGCATTCTGCATTCTGCACTTTGCATTCTGCATTTTGCATTTTAAGATTTCCCTAAATCTTTATCAACGGCTCCTCTTCCAAGTGGGCTTTGGGAAGACTCCAACGATAATGGGTGGCAAGTAAACGTATAACTATTACGAGCGCAAGACCTACAAGCGATGGAATCCATATTTCCGTAGTGAAAAGTCGGATTACATAGTATGCAACTGCGCCAACCAACGAGGCTACGGCATATATATGTTTTTTGAAGATATATGGGGTACTGGAAGCAATAATATCTCTAATAACGCCACCACCAACTGCAGTAACAACACCTAGGAATATGGCGAGCAAGGGGTTAGATGAAACACCCTCCGTAAAGGCGATTTCTGTTCCGATAACGGTTACGGTACCAAGACCGATAGCATCAAAAATATTATTGATTTTATCAACTTTTAGGCTAATTCCGTCAAATTTCCTACGCAAAATGCAAGCAACTATGAATGCAATAACCGAGGTTACGAATGCAACTATAAGTACGGGATAATTATTAAAAATGCGAGGTGGAGTGTGGCCTATCATGAGGTCCCTAATGATACCACCACCAACCGCGGTAACGGTACCTAGGAATATAACGCCAAAAAGGTCAAGGCGCGCCTTTATAGCACAAAAAGCCCCCGATATACTAAAGGCAACAGTTCCTATGATTTCCAAAACGATAAGAATAATTTCGGTAATATCCATAATGTCATCCTTCTTATGCACAGTGCGGGTATGATTATAACACAGCGATTAAAGAGGCGCAAGCGCATAGGCGATATTTAGTGCAAAAGCACTAAATAAATGCAAAATGCAATTTAAAGTGCAGAGCGCTTTTCTAATGCAGAATGCAAAATTCAGAATGCAAAATGCAAAATGCAGAGTGCAGAATGGGCTTCGTTTCGCTTCGCTCCACTCACAAGGATTTGACTTTAAAATTGGGTGAATAAACCTCGCGCAAAAAAATATTTTAATTCAGGCAAGTTGACTGTGCCCCCTATTTTGTACTTCTTAAAAGAAAAAGGAGTTATAGAATGAGTGA
>JAZSKG010000046.1:0-22903 GCA_045534735.1 Candidatus Stercoripulliclostridium sp. | reverse complement strand
CGATCCATAGTATTGAGAACACACCATTCCGTACAAAATTTGATAAAGATGTCAACAGCATGGCTGGTCATCTCGAAATTGGCTGTATTTCAGATACAGAACCCCAGCCGCTTCTGATGCAGTCTTCTCTCGGAAGCTTTGCAATTACAATTTTGGGAAAAATTAACAACTATGATGAACTTCTTCAGATGTTATATGAAAAGGGCCGTCATTTCCAGGAGATGACATCCGGTCGAGTGAATACAACGGAACTGGTAGCTGCATTGATCTGCACACAGCCTACAATATTAGAAGGTATCAAATATGAATTCAAGATCCGGGCAGTTTTCCCTCAGATGGTCCAGTACCTTCTTCCCACCAATTTCCTTAAATTCCATTGCGTGGTTGTGGTAACCAAATTTTAATCCGTAGGGTTTTAACCTTTCCCCTATCTCGTTTGCTTTCTCGCAAAACTCTTTTAATTTGTCCTCATTCTTTAGGTATTCCATTGGCATCATGCCAAGTCCTACCGTATGGGCACCCGCTTCCACGTGCCACTCTGCTACCCTCTCCGTTTCACAAACTATCTTCTTAAAGGGTGTGTGGCTAAGTGGAATTACTATGCCGAACTCATCTCCCATGGCCTTTAACTCCTTACCACTAACGTCTACCCTAACGCCACTCCATTGAGCAGAAGCGCAACCATACGAGGAAATCCTACCAAGGACTTCCCTTAGGTCGCTTTCCGTCTTGATAACGTTACGATAAGTATAAAGTTGTGATCCACAGTTGATTTTCATATTATCCTTATATTGCGCATGCGCTACGTGAATGCAGAATGCAAAATTCAGAATGCAGAATGCAAAATTGCTTCGCTACGTTTCTCTTCGCTCACACGGATACTTGATAGATCTTGATTTTTAGATGAGATACGACGCAAAGGGGAAAATTTCCGACAGGACTTTACTAGAAGTAAACGAGTTAGGAAATTTTTTGCTTTGCTAAGTAGGTCGCCAAAGCCATATTATTCAGCCCGTGTTCCCTCTTACTTGTGTTAGACCACGGTAGGCTTTGGAGTTTGGATGAGATACGACGCAAGGAGAAAATTTTTTGACAAGACTTTACTAAATATAAACGACTTAGAAAAATTTTCTCTTTGCTAAGTAGGTCGCCAAA
This sequence comes from Candidatus Stercoripulliclostridium sp., assembly GCA_045534735.1. Lineage (GTDB taxonomy): Bacteria > Bacillota > Clostridia > Christensenellales > DTU072 > Stercoripulliclostridium_A. The sequence goes on along the minus strand of JAZSKG010000046.1, from coordinate 21,748 downwards.
ATACACCTTGCTTTCAGCCTATCTTTGCTCCCCGTTTGGTTAAACCTCGGTAGACTTTGGAGTTTGGATGAGATACGACGCAAAGGGGGAAAATTTCCGACAGGACTTTACTAGAAGTAAACGAGTTAGGAAATTTTTTGCTTTGCTAAGTAGGTCGCCAAAATACAAAGTCTACTCTAGTCTAGTTTTTTGGTACGACGTATTAAGAAGAATACTGTACTTAGAACGGTTAGAACCAGTAATACGCTTCCTAGTATGATAATCCATTCGTAGTGGGATTCTTCTTCTATGGTAAGAATTGTACTATAGACGGTTTCGGCGTGATATTCGTCACCTGCGTAGGTTACCTCTACGGTATATTTACCGGCATCGGTGGGCATGGTGGAATAACGAGTACCATCTGCGCCAATGTAGACTATGGTTACTAGGTCGCTTTCATTGTGGCTTAGTCCATTTGCTACACCAACTATCGCGCTGGGGTTGGTTGCAGATTGTACCAATTCACCGGTTATAACTATGTTGGCTTGTGCCTTGTTTACGTTAATTTCTATGGTACCGGTTATGGTGCTACCATCGTTGGAGTTGCCCTCGTAGAACTTGTAGAAGTCTTGTGAGTAGGGAGTAAACGTCCAAGTATAGGTGGTTACACCGGGAAGTAGTATTTGACCGGGGTCTAATGCTATGCTACCGTCTTTACTATCACACATGATGTCTGGTAGAGCATCGCCATAGGTCATGGTACCACTAAACTTTTGTGCATTTACGTTGTACTTAGCCTTCTTGATAACAAGGGTCAACTCTACTTCTTGTGATACGTAGTTGTCCTTGCTTACAAGAGCAGTTATAGTATAGATACCGGGCTCAACAAAGTAAGGTGCTGTGGAAGATCCACCATAGGTTACCTTTGCCCCTCTTTCTACTTCCTTGAGTTCTAGGTAGTGCTTCAAGCCGTCGTAAGTTACGTCGTTACCACGTTCAAATACTACGGGTGCCATTTGTGCAGGTAGTATGTGGAATCTTTCCGAACTTGCGAATTGGTTATTGGAAGTTACGTCGCCACCTTCTAGGTAGTAGTTTTGGGTAACTATGGTTATCTTGGTGTAGTATCCACTTTCGGTTACGTTCATGGTATCGCCGGCGTACTCTTGCTTTACGGTAATTGCATTTTCATTTTCGCCGTTTACAAAACCTGTGATTTCATAACCTATCTTCTTGTTTTCACCGTCATAGATTGCACCATCGTTTCCGTTAAAGGTGATTTGGAGCATTGCACGGTCTACGTTATATACGATGCTGAAGGTATCGCTGGTATTCAACTTGTAGTTAGCACCTTCTATGCCTAACGTTCCAAGACCAATAACGAATTGACCTGCGCTAGGTGCGTGTAGACGAAGGCTACCACTCCACTTGTTATTGCCTATTAACTTACCGGCCTCTACTTCGTAGTCACGACCATATAGAGTGGTGGTGGAGTGCAACTTTCCTGCTACCGTTACTTTGTAAACGAACTCTCTGGAATCAGCACTGATTTCTTTTCTTTCTCCACCTACTTCTTGGTAGATTACGTTGTTAGTTACGTCGTACGTGAATAGATTGCTTATATCTTTAACAACCATATTGTTTACGTCTACGTAGTAGGTACCACCATAACTATAGTAGTAGTAATGTCCTTCTGGTAGATACTCGTCTTGTGGCATTATGAGTTGTTCCCAAGTAAATGCTTCATCAAAGCCCATTACATCTCTAAAGATATAGGTTTCGCCATCCTTTCTTAGTTTGAAGAAGGTGGGGATTCTTACACTTCTGGACTTAACGTCTACTATTACGGTAATATCTCCATCGGCATATTCGCCTACGTATGCGTTAGAAGAATACAACGCCTTAATATCGCTAACTGAAAGTTCTACTTCCTTCTCTTCGCCTTCATATCCATAATAGGTAAAGGATACGGTATCTACGTTTAGTACGGCAACTTTCTCTACCTTTGAGGTATTAATATCTATTAAGTATGCTTGTCCGTTAGCGTGCTTGTAAAGAGCAATTCCGTCCATGCCTACTTCATAGTATGATGCGTGGTCAATGAGAACCTTGTTGCCATTTTCATCAGCAATAAATCCTACGCTTGTGTATATGTCGTATACGGTTCCATTGGGATCGGTTGCCTTCATGGTGGTTAGGTTTACTTGATAACGCTTGGTGTTACCGGTCGTGCCTGCTATGAAATATCCGTCAACAATCTTAGAAGGTATTATTTCTATTACGTTTACAGCACCCGTGCCGTCTACTATGGAGAAGTAGCATCCACTTTGAATTCCTAGATTATAACTGCTTGCATTATCTAGGTATACTACTTCACGATCAAGATCTATTACGTAGGTCTTGCCATCGGTGGTGGTGTATTGTACCTTGCCCTCGGTGTCAGAGAGATCTTCAAACTTAAAGACTACTACTTCATCACCATCGGTGAAACTTCCACTTAGATAGGTGAGTTCCTTTGTGTAATAGTCACGCCATGCGTTAAGCGAGGTTGCCGTGTCGGTTACTATGGTATATACGTGACCATTTTCAGCAACGTACTCGGCAGAAGAAATATCTATTACTTCCTTTCTGTCAAGATCGCCAACGGTACTGTATACCACGTATTTGTAGCCGTCTTTTACGTAGGAGTAAACGAATGCTACCGATGAGCCGTCGCTATATCCACCGTTATATACGTGTCCTTGACCGTATAGAGGCATTACCTTGATTTCCAAGGGGTTAATTACAAGTGCACCGTTTACTATTAGGGCATCACTCTTGAATGAGTCAACCTTTGCTGCTTGGTATTGTATACGTACGTCGTAAGTTCCTACGTCTTGTGGTGCCAAAGTTGACCACTCGGAGGTGCCTTGCTTGCGATATTCGTATGCTAAAGTACCATAATAGCAGTCCAAACCATCCATTCCGGGTTGCCATTTTACGTATTCTACATCATAAGATGCGCTATCGTATATCCTTGCCATATTGGCGCCGATGCGAGTGCCATCGTAGGATGCAACCTTCTTGTCAAGTTGGAAGTGTGGCTTAATGTTTAGTATGGTCAAGCAGTCTTGCTTGGTTACGGAGTTGTTAGCATAGTTGGAGTATGCAAGGTCTATAACGTTGTAACTTACCTTTACGGAATAGGTTCCGGACTCAACGGGAGCGTTAAGCGACCATTCAAACTCAAACTTGCCGGTTTGTGCGTTTGTGAAACGTTTACCATATTCAACTATGATTTCTGCAGTAGCAATACCATATTGGTCGGGAATTAGTAATGCAACGGGACCTGCGGTATCTGCTTGCGCACCACGGATATCATATCCGGGAGGTGCAATTGCAACACTGGTGTTGGGCTTATCGCCTGTTTCAAATCTGAATTCATAGTAAGGAGCAATTCTCTCACCATAGTCAAATTCCATATTCTTAATGGTAATGCTGGGTAGAACGTGCTCAATCTTTATGATACCAATAAATTCAACCGGCTGTAGATTATAGTAGTTGTCATTTTTACCGGATTGGTATCTGATTTGTAGATCGTATTCACCTACGTCGGTGGGTACTAGATTTTCATCATAATCGCCTTGTCCACTCTTACGATAAGCATATACTAGCTTACCGGTGTGATTTGTATCAAAGAGGCCGGCAGAAATTTCTATACCATGACAATGATCTATATCTTCCTCTATCATTACGCCGTTGCCGGTATAGGGCTCTACTTTGTTATCAATTTCGGTAACAATGATTATTTCGGCTTGCTTAATTACTAATACTACACCCACGTCAACAGCAGTTGCATTGGTAGGCATGTAATAGTTATCTGCATCGCCACCGGTTATATAAGTTACAAGTGCCTTATAAGTTCCTGCATTGGTAGGATTCTTAAAGGTCTCGTTCGTATCTACGTTGAGGTACTCAATGCTTATGCTACCTAGAGGTCTTCTGCTGGTTTCACGGTCAGCAGGTACTACTTGAATGAAGATTTCGGAGTCATCCAAGGGGTGTCCCTTTGCGTCATACGTTACCTCGCGCCAGCCGTCTACTATGCCGTTTAGTTTTGCACTAATATAGCCGGGGGTAGTGAGGTCAAACTTCTCTATGGTTAAGATGGAGAAGTTAGTGTTTTGATCGCTAACCGATGCGCCTTCATAAGGAGTAAAGGTAACTCTTACAGAATATCTACCTGAATCTTTGGGTTGATCGGTTGTCCAAGAATCACTATTAATAGAATATTCTATTAACAAAGTTCCTTCATCTTTATGTGATACACCCTTGTAAACTACGTCAAAGTCGTCCTCAGTAAAGCCATGACTTCTGCCATCGTATGCGTAACTTACGCCATTTGCTATATCCCTGTTGGGTACAATGTCGGGAGTACCGGCAGAAACTTCTATTTTATCTTTGTACCAATAGGTTACGGTTTTATAATATCTGTCTTGTGAGTAGGGAGTAAATATAACAATTAAATCATACTTACCATTCTCTATGGGGGTTAGATAACTATACTTGCTAGTATCGTAACTGGTTACCCTACCATTTGCGTCTAATGTGGGCTCGTAGCCGGATTCAGCGTCAGTTGCATAGTAATATGACAAGGTATATCCGTCACTAACCTCTACGCCGTTCTCTATCTTTGCGGGCACAATTTGTGCCAATTTATCGGTAAGATCAACAGGTGAGCCAGTATAGTCGGTTTTAATGTTACCTATTGAAATGATAGGTGCCGTCTTATCTATAACGATAGCATTGCTAAATACTATTTCCGTTTTATAATAGTTATCTCCGTTTTCCGGTGTAACCGTTATGATTACGTCATAAGATCCGGGAGTGATAGGATTACCCGCGCCAAGGGCTCCCTCATAACCAATAGCCAAACCATTGCTAGGTACGTTTGGTTTTGTGAACTCAAAACCATCTCTGCTTGCTAGTCCATCTACTAGAACGTTAAGTGTAGCATCTATGGTAACATCGTTGGCATTATACTCCGTGCTAATCAAAGTATCACCATTTCTAATAGCAACAAATTCGCCGTTTTCATTATAGTATCCTAGGCTTATTTGTGCTTGTACAGGTGCTATGGTTACTTTAACTTCCGTAAATGCGAACTCATAGTTCGTAGATAATCCACCCATCAAGGGTACGTAATATGAGCCTACCGGTGTGGTTTCGTCTATCTTAGGATAGGTTTTTCCATCAATGGTGGGACCACTAAAGTCTATTACACATTCGGTAAAGCCTGCATTTATAAGTGTGTTGTATCCTTCATCGTACGCATAGCCAGTGTAGGTTACTGTATAACCTTCGCCCACTCCACCATAAACCGGAGAGGGTACAGGTTGTCCATAATCCTTAAGTATAACGTTTGCATTGGTGCCGTTAGTTGCTGATACGTTTAGCGTTTTCTTGGTTACGTACAACGTGCTGGGAGCATATCCAACTTCATAGTTGTCGTAAAGAGGACCCCTTTCAATGGTAGCTTCGGGCAATACGCTTAGAGTATATCCTAACTCATTAACCTTTTTGTAATCATCATGATAGTTTACTGTATATCCCTTTAAGATATCGTCTGGGCTATCGGCTCTATTATAATGGTTATAACTCAAACCCTTGTAATCGTCGCCTATTGCATTAGTTGAATAGGTGTACTTAAAGAGGCCTTCCCTAGAAGGATCTACGCCATAGGGAATAGTCAAAGGTTCAAACGAAATTGTTAACGACCTAGGTTTAACAACTAACTTGACTTCCATTGTGAACGCAACGAATGCATTGGCATCATCGCCCACTTGAACGTAGTTTTGTGGTGCATAGCCACCATGAGAAATGGTTATGGTTGCTTTGCCCGCATTCTTTATGCTTGCGTTCCAAACAGCACTTGCGCCACCGGTTAACTCTACAACAACGTTTTGGTATCCATCGTCGTTTACTGCTTCTGCGCTATAAACGATTAGGTTGCCAAGTGCAGAAGAAGTTAAGCCGGGATTTAGTTCAAAGTCGTCGTTGCCATAAGTGAACTCTTGGTTTAGTTTGAAGGACTCTGCCTTTTGGTCGTGTTTCTTTACGTAGATGGAGTATATGGGATCATTACTTCCATAAGTGAAGGAATAATTATTATAGTTACCACGATTGTAGTAATCTACTCCACCAACCATACCATTCTTTAAAGTCTTGGTGCCGTCTATGGTATTGTCGTATTGCTCTGCATATACTCTTATGATACCGTATGCGCCCGCGTGCGTGAGTCTTGCCGTGGTCTTAGCGTATGCTGTTCCGTTAATGGTTGCTAGTTCTACACTATCGTAAACCACTTGAACAATATTCGTTGCTCCACCACCTTCTATGTTGACTACCTTGAGGTCAACTCTACGTAAGGGGCTTGCCGTTGCAGTCGTGTATGCAACAATGGTTATGGAACCCGTGGTGGGATCCCACTCGTAATCTGCATACATAACCTTTGTGTTACCTGCTTTTACAAGATCTTTATATTCTACCTTGTTTGCCTTGCTTTCTAAGGATAGATTGCTATTATCTTTAGGATCTTCCACAAAAGCAACTTGGTCAATGGGAGTAATTTCAAACTCTACTTCCAAACTTCCCGAATAGTTATTGCATCCTAAAATAATTACTTTACCACCTGCAAGAACGTCTATGTTTTGAGTTACACCGTCTTTAGTTGTATTTCCATAGGATACGGTAAAGTCTACTCTTTCCGTCAAGGAAACTTTTAGTAAACTATCCTTTATGCTATCTACGGCGGGCGTTATTTGAGTTCCGGTGTATGAATAACCAAGTTTGTTGTTGCCCTCCTCATCCTTTTCTGCTACTAAGGAAATCTCAAATTGAGTACTATTGTCAATTTCTCCTAGTACCATAGGTCTAGCATAAATATCAAAGTAAATGATTGCTTCGCCGGTATAGTTACCGATACCTTCTATCTTAAGCCAACCTGCGTTGGTGCCGGCGTTTATGTTTTCGCCCCACTCGGAAACCATATAATCATTATAAAGTTCTAGTGTGGTTACTTGTTCTAGACCTTCATCTCTAACGACTATGTAATCGGTGCTTAGTTTGTCGCCATTAAGACTTCCACCATAGTAAGTTGCAACGCTAACACCGGTATTTTCATCAATACAGTTTAGCCAACTTGCAGACTTCTTGATGGCATTAATGTTAATATCCCTAGAAACTATCTTAAAGTATACCTTTAGTTTTTCTCCGGAATAGTTATGGTAACCGTAAACGGTTCCTTCAGATGAAAGTACGTTTGCCAAACCTTCCGTACCGGAACCCTTCCTGGAGCCGGTAAGAGATATGGTTATATAGTTACTTGCAACGTCGGTCACGCCAAGGTTGATACCATAAGCCGGATCGTCGTTTGCACCCACCATATCGTTTTCACCAAGGATTACGTAGTCCTTGCCTAAATACAACGTATCGGTGTATTCTTCCGGAGTACCCTTATTAATTGTAATAGTAAGCGTTTCGGGTTGAGGTGTTAATTTGGAACCGGTATAGTATTGATCTTCTAAATTCCAAATAACCTCCTCTTCTATTTCTTTTGAAATAATGTAGAAGTTGTCGGTAATGCTATCTTTATAGTTACCCTTACCTACTATCTTTACAACTGCGTAAGGAGTTACGTAACTATTGTTTGCATTTTCAAACTCATACTCAAAGTCAACGCCTTCATACAAGTCAACGCTTTCATTGTTGCCCTTGGGATAAGCAATAACGTCAGGATAAGTTTCTACCTTGTTAACTTTGTTTCCACCTACTTGTTGTGCCGTGTATCCGCCAAAGGTTACGTATAGGGTTTCATCACTCCAAATTATCTTTCCTACGGTGTTGCTAGCATCTGTTCCCTCGGGCTTTTCACTTAGGGATCTGGGAGTAATGTGGAACAACGTTTTGGTTTGACCGGTTACGTTTCCACTCGTTTGCATAGTAATGGTAACGTTTGCCAGAGGCTTACTTCCGTTATACGCAACGTTAACGTTGCTATCATAATTAAAGTCGGTGGTTCCCTCGCCGGTAAAGTAAGCGTTCCAATCTTCAAATTGTGAACTCTCGCCCAATCCGGTAAAGATTCTATTGCCAAGTTCGTCAACTGCTAAGGGTGCATAATCTTCAAATTTAAGATCTTCTCCACCATCTCCCGCATTCTTGCGCGCGAAACCATAAGTAATGGGTAGTGCTTGTAAAACGTAGTCTGAACCGGAGAATACGTATACGTTTACGCCACTAACGGTTACGAAAACAACGTTGGGTATGGGGGTAATAGCGTTTGAAGTATAGGTCTCTTTTTTGTTTTGAGCATAGTAGGTTAATCTACTTTCATCAACTTTACTAATATCAAATGGAGCAATATCAAAATATGCTTTCATTTCGCCCGTCATGTTACCGGTTTTATCGGAAAATACTACTTCAAAATAAGCAGACTTTTCTACTAGTGCTCCGTTAACGTATGAGGTGCAAACGTTCCAGTTGTTGTGGTATGCCTCTTTGGGGGCACTCTCTTTATTCTTAATAGTAAAGTAGTTGTGATCCACACTCTTGTTACCACTTCTATCTAATGCTTTATAAGGTTGGTTGGTATAAAGATCAACGTACGTACTTACCCCGCCAACCATTGTTGTTGCCAAAACGTCGTTATAGTAGTTTTGGTTTGTGGAGGTTTGTGCGTATACGTAGAAAGTTCTTTGTGTTAAGTTACCTGGATCGGTCTTATCCGTAGTCGCACTTGCGCTTTCCTTAAATACTTCACCCGTAATACGAATTAGTATAACGTCGGGGCGCTGTTCAAAGCCGGTGTAGGTTACACCGTAGTTGTTCATTATCTCGTTAGCCATAACGGGCTCATAGGTAAATTCACTTACGTCTAAGTGCGTAATAGCAAACTTTGCCGTATTGTTACCGCTAAAGTTATCTTTGCCGTTAAAGTTTAGGCTTGCACCCTTTTCTACGTTATGGTCTACGTTTACGTTACCACTGTAAGCAAGGTCGCCAAATTGTCCCGTATACATTCTAAATGGACGTTCGGTATAACCGAGCGTGTTATCTGTTACAAAAATGTCTATATATGAAGGAACGGGCTTGTATGCGTATCCTGAATACTCTCTAGACGGAATATCGTTAACAACTGTTACCGTATGTCCGGTTTTATTCGTAACGTCAAGTTTATTGATGTTAAAGGTGGGTGAAACGTAATAACCCATAAGGTTACCCGAATTGGTTTCGCTACCTGCCACAAATACGCCAAGTATCATGCGATATTGTCCGGCCTCGCTTGGTTGAACGTTCTCTTGGTAGTCGCCATCGTCGGAAGAGTTATATATCTTGTGGTAACTTGAACAAGAAGGCTCGTTATCACCATTGTATTCTCCACCTACCACAATATATTTAGTAGTGGTACCGGTATAACTGAAACTAAAATAGGTGTTTCCATTCTCTGAAGATTGCGTTCCATTCAAACTATAACTGGGGCCTTGCTGAATACCCATATTGGTGAGATCGGAGAGGTCAAGTGTTCCATCATTATTTAACTTCTGCATATAATTGAAGTCTTTTCCAACGTCAAAGACTTTTATTTGCTCAAAATATGCCGTTATCACCGTTTCCACACTCGCTTTTAGGTACGGCCCTCCTATGATATTGAGTGTTTTCACCGTCTTGGAGGGATTGCTTGACAGCCCTCCGCCACTAATCTTCCAGCCTGCAAAGAAGTAACCGGGAGAAACTTCTACCGTTACGTTTCCAATAAGAGTGCCGTTGTAAAGTTTACCTGCTTCAAAGCCTGCAGTGCCAGACCAGTTGTGAAGGTTTTGAGAGTTGTCATAAGTGCCACTCGTTGCGGGTATTATCTTACAATTGGTATCTCCTCCAGATTGTATAAACTTAATCTTACCATTTTTATATGTGTCCGTCGTAAAATTAGAGGATATGCTGGGACATGGGGCAAAAACTTCTGCACTACCCCAGTCACTATCTTTGACCGTACGATAGTAAAGACCAAACCTGATCTTTTTCATTGTTGAACTAAGTGTTAGCGTCATTAGTGGGCTGTCGTAATTATTTCTTCCATATTGGTTGTCGTCGTCAAACTTGTCCGCGGTAGCGACCCATTTATTAGTACCCATATCGTTAAGTGCAGGGCTTGCGCTACCACTTTCCGAAGCACAAAGGAAGAAGGTTCCGTAAACAGTACCTTGGTCAAAAACGTTACCGGATCCCGCTTGTTCAACGTGTAATTTAACGTTACAAGTGGTTATTTGTCCGTTTGCTATGGCTGCGCGAGCAAAATCGTCAACGTAAATATCAACGTAGAATAATGTTTGTACAACAAATTTGACGTCACCATTACAAGAAAGACTGCCGTCTCCACCAAGAGTATGTCCGCTTCCACTTTCTACGTAATAGCCCCAATTCCAACCGGAGTGAGCCGTGGTAGGACGCAAGGTGTTAGCACTTGATTGGTTTCTCATGGTAAACTTGCTTGTCGTTGCTACACGGGTATTATCGGTAGTTGAATTACTAGAAGGATTAGACCAAGCATAAGCAACGGGAGAGGTTTCCGCTACCATGATTTGTTCATTAATGCCTAATTTTTGTGCAAGACTTTCAACCGCGGGGTTTATTTCGCTTGCCCCGACGGTAAATAGGATAACTAACGCAATGAAGGCTATGAGCCCCACTAACGCGTATTTAAGAAGTTTTAGCACGGGTGATTTCTTGACCGATACTTCGGCACAAGTGTTTACTTCCATAGGTATCAATTCAAACTGCTTATTATTCATATTCTACCTCTCTATGACTATGAGCGTTCTTGTCTTTGTTTTTCTTTTTTGTGGCTCCATTTTTTATTATTTGGTTTATTTCTTTTGCGCTTAGGTCGGAGCCACCCTTTCACCTACGCGCAAATATACAATAATTATTTAGCAAAGCCCACGTATTTGTTTTTGTGGATTTCGCCGTTTACGATTACTTCGGTTTCGGTTGTGTAGGCTGGGGTTAAATCACTTTCCACACCTACTCTTCCTACGAATGCACCGGCTATCAAGTTACCACCGCCTACGTCTATGCCACTATTAACCATTACGTAGTTGGTTGCCATTTGTCCTAGTGCGCGATCGCTAATCTTGATTTCACCTACTACACCACCTACTACGACTTGACTTGCACGAATAACCATCTTTGCCGTCATTTGTGATGCTACTATTTGTCCACCCACGTCAATACCAACTACTCCACCTAGGATTACCTTGCTATTTCCGTTTGTGCGAACGTAAATGTCTCCTGCAACGTTAACTCTAATTAGACTGCCCGTTGCACTATTTATCTTTGCTAGGGCGCCAAATACTATTTCTTCGTTTAATTCTGCTACCTTAGCCGTTGTAACGTATCCCTTTTCGCTAGAGGCATCTATAACCTTTTCACTCTCCGGAATATCCTTTTCGCTTGCGTATACTTTGTAGTTTACGTTTAGCGTAATATCTCTAATTGCACCTGCGTTTACTGCAAACAAACTATCAGTGAGTCCGAGTATCGCGTGGCCGTCGCCGTCTAATGAGCCGGTAAAGGTTGCGCCGTCACCGATTACGTTATAGTTATAATCATAACCATCCGTTGCATCTAACTTACCATCGTCGTTTAGGTCACCAATTACTACGTTATCGGTAAGCATAAAGTTTGCATACATATAGTTGCCAACCAATTTCAACTTGAGGAAACTATCTATCAAGAAGGGATTTTCCTTCGTGCCTTCACCCTCAAAGGGATATAACGTACTAATGGTGTCTTTTACGGCTACTCCACCAACCAAAGTAGAAGTAATGCCATCATAGGTCTTAGCCGTAACGTCGTTAAGGTTTGCACCTCCGTTATAGCCCAATATGGAAGCCATACTCTTATCGTTTGCGTATGCGTTGTTGGTAAGATGATATACTCTTTGTAACGTTGCGGTTGCCGTGCTTCCTTCTACGATTTCGCCTACGGAAGAGCCGATGCTTGCTTTCTTGGTGTAGTGCACGCTTACTGCAGAAAGATTTGCTACGTCTGTTACGATAGAGTCGCCTTCTATTCTTGCAAACAAGCCACCGACCACGATAGTGGGACCACTAACCTTTACGTTAACAACACTTATGCTATTAGCAATGGTTCCGTTTCTTACAAGGCCTGCAATACCACCTACAAAGGCGACGGGATTACCACATTCAACCTCAATGGTACCGGTAACGACAACGTTTTCTATGCTTCCACCAAGTAACATACCAACTACGCCACCAACTACGAGGTCTTCTTCGGTTGCTACGCGTTCATAAGCAATATCAACTATCTTTAGGTTTCTTATGGTTCCGTGTACGATACCGAATAGTCCACCCATCGTGCCCTCTTCTTGAACAATGGAAGCGCCGATTATGGCATAACCTGCGCCATCATATACTCCAACAAAGGGAACGTTGGTGGCAAAACTGGTTGCCGTACCACTTAAGGTTATATCATTGGTTTGTTTAAAGGTTGCCCAAGGGAAGATTTCTAGTGCGTCCAATTTTTCTGCACTATCTATCAAGAAGGGATCTTCTTCCGTTCCGTTACCTTCCATTTGGTTTTCAAGTTTTTCTTCATTTATTCTTATTTGAACAAGGGACTTAACGGTCTTTACTATGCCGTTTACGTTAATTATCTTAACGTCTGCACCGTTTCCCGCACCGGAACTTGCAAAGAAGTCCATGTTTTCCGCATTATGTCTTAAGAACTCTACGTCAATGTGTTCGTTACCCAAAGACCAATTCTCTTTTACACTTTGATTTACGCTGGTATTTCTATTCAAGTAGAAACTTGCGTTTGCTTCAGATACCATAGCCGTATCAATTTCGGTTTGATATCCTACTATTGCACCGGCATAAGCGAACTCGCCCATTGCAAGGCTAGAGTATTCGTTAACGTCTGTTAACGTTAATTTAGATACGGAATAACTGGTTGCAAAGTATGCATTATCTGCCTTTCCTATTGCACCACCAAAGTTTCCACTAGCGCCGTCAACCTCTATGCTTACGTCTACGAATGATTGTGAAATCATGCTATCTTTTGCATTTCCAACCATACCACCAACGTTAACGCCACTAACGTTTTCAGCCGTTACGTTACCCATTACGTATACACTGCTAATACCACTATCAGTCATATTGGAAGCAACTAGACCAACGTTTAGGTTTCCTTCTTTAACTACTACGTCGTATCTTATGCCGAGGTTGATAATGGAAGCGCCGTTTTGTACGTATTGGAATAGACCAAAGTCTGCACTTACGACAAATGCTTCTTGGGCATTGATTTCATAGCCGTTACCATCGTAGGTTCCTTCAAATTCTTTACCTACGCCACAAATGGGGGTAAAGGATGAAAGTAACGTAATGTCCCCTTCTTGCTTGAAGTATGCTTTCTTTACGTTAGTTCCGAAGTAAGCATTATTTGCATCCATGTAGTCTTCTACGTGATATAAATCTTCACGCGTTCTTACGATATATGGATCACTCTTAGAGCCCTCGTTTCCAAAGTAAGCAATTATGAATTCTGCACTGGGATTCATAATTACGAAGTTTTCATCGTTGGAGGTTAGATTTATACTATAACGACCTATGCTTCCTATTTGTTCTGCTCTAAGGAATGTCTTGTCGTCTATCGTGTAGTTCTTGCTTACCTTGTCTACAAAAGCACCAAAGAAGGAATCAAAGCCTTCCTCAATTTGGATTTCGCCATTAATTTCATTACCTGCGCTATAGGTTACCTCTTGAATGGTGCCGTTTTGCAAATATTGGTGTAGTAGTTCTTCGCTGTAAACTACCGTTACTTCTTTATAGAAGTAAACGTCTATTTCAACGGAGTTGCTTCCTATAACGAACGCCCTGCTTTCTTCGTCATAACTGTTTATGATTTCTTCCGTTACGTCGTCACCTATCGTAGTCTTTAGCGACTTCATTTTATAGGTTTCTTCGGGAGCGATTACCAACATTAAACTGTCGCCTCTTCTGAATGAAGCACCGTTTTCCATGCCTTCTACGTTAGCAAACTTGTGTTCGCTATCACTCTCTACTTCACCAACAAAGGTTTTAACGGTTACGGTATATCTAGAGGTATCTATGGGAAGATATCTTTCTTCCTTTTCTACTTCTAATCCACTTTCGGTTACAATCTTTACTTTGTAGAAACGATCTAAACCACCAACGTAACCCTCGTCGGAAAGAGTAAACATATCGCCAACGGCTATCCAATCCCTGTAAACAGCGCCGTCTACGTTGTCTTTGTATGCGTAATATACTTGATGTGAAGAAGTATTTGCTTCAGCAAGTGTAACAACTATTTCAACGTTAGAAACGTACCAATCTGCATAAAGATTACCAACGGGTAGTTTGTTTCCGTTTAAAGCATAAGTGAATTCGGGCATGACGTTATCGCGACCTACCATAAATTCTTCACTTTCGCCTTCCATACCACTTACGGATACAACCTTAAAGGTGTATTTTACCAAGCCTTGAGTGTTTTCTAACAACATGACTACGTAATATGCGCTAGTTACTTCCACATATTCGCCGTATCCTGAGCCATTGTCTATCTTAACGAAAACTTTGTCTATGCCACTTTCGCCAATCGTGTTAATGCTGGGATATACTCTAACGTCACTAGGTACCCATTCGCCACTAGTAACTAAATCGCCATTTTCAGCGTTTTCTGCGTTAACCTCTACGTTAACTTCGGTATTGTCTAGTTTAACTACGTGTTCGTTTACGCTTTCTGCAAAGACACCCTCTTTAAGAGATACTACTTTAAAGTAGTACGTACCACTAGTAGAACTCGTTAGATTATAATAATACTCGCTTTCTAACCCATAGTTTTTAGGTAGATCCATTATCTTATTCCAAACGGCAGTTTCTCTACTTTCACCTATGCCGTAGTACAATTCACCACCTGCCATACCTACTTTAGCAGTTAGGGTAAAGCGCAAATTCTTGTTAGTCCAATCGCCCAAATATTCGTTTCCGTTGTAAAGGGTTAGGCTAGAAGTCAAAGTGGGTGTTGCGTTGTCCTTCTTAACAAGGAATTCTTTGTCAAGTTCATATGATATTCCGGCACCCGTAATAACCCTAAACTCGTAGGCATTATATTGCTCTTCGGATACTTCCATTTGGTATGAGGAACATGCGTTATAAGTGAGACCTCCGTCAATAGAGAATTGCATCTCCCCACCACTGGGTCCAAAGCCCGTTCCTTGCGTAAAGGTTACGTTACCGATAAAGATTACGACGTCGTCTTCCTGTAACCATGCGTCTGAAAGTTCTTCTTCGCCAACTTTAGCGATTACGTCTAGAGAGAATCCTGCAGTTTTATCAATGCGTGCTAGGAATGGTTCTCCTACGTATTCGTTGCCGGCTAAATCTTTGAATACCAAAACGTACTTCTTGGCTTCACTCATGTTGAAAATGAATGCATCGCCGGATTTTTCCATGATACGTTCAACCATTTGAGCATTGCCGTTTAGTATTTCTGCATCACTAACGCTCCAGTCATACTCTCTAAGTAAAGGACTATTGTTATCAACTCCGGAACCCGTAAGCGTATCTTGTAATCTTACCCTGTATTGTCCGTTTTCTGCCACCCAAACGTTCTTGAGGTCAAAGTTTGCGTTATTACCAACCCTAAATGTTTCCGTTGCAAGAGTGGGAGAAGTAAAGTCTATTCTTACAAACAAATCGTTCGCGCTTTCGTAGTAGAAATACTTTCCTGAGCCGGTTGCTAAACGGAATGAATATTTTCTGTTTTGCTCAACTTTTATGTATGTACGAGTGGAAATTTCTCCCTCAACTTCTCCTTCAGCGGGCAAATAGGTAGGAGTTAGTGCTTTCCAAGTAACACCATTATCGTTAGAATACTCTAGTTTAGAGCCGGAGGCAGTAAGATTAATAGTAAACTCTATTCTTACCCAAGGCTCGGCCTCTGCCTTAGTAATCCAACCATTGAAGTCGTATTCTTTATAGTCGCCTTCTTCGGGTACTTCGTTTTCATCTTCGGGATTACCACCGCCAACGTATGCTTTTAAGGTTAAATCGGGGGTAACGATATCTACGTTTGCTTGTATGATAAAGGTTACTTCGTTACCGGCCTTATCTTTAACGGAAACGGTAAAGGGGGTACATTTATCAACGTGCAAAGCATAAAGGTTATTACCTCTTTGAACGATAGCACCACCATTATCTACAGAGATTTCTGAAAGAGTGGTGCCGGAGTTTACACTACCTTGATCGTCAACTGCTGTAAACTCTGCGTAGATATCTTCGCTAGCCGTCCAATTTGCACCTTGATAGGCACTCAAATCGGTAAGAATTGTATAAACGGGAGCATCAATATCAAATTGAACCAAACCGAATGGCACGTCTATTATTCTTCCCGTACCAGTTTCAATTTGGAATGCATAGGTTTGAATGCCGTCGTGATATGGGATTTCATAACTAAGAGTTATCTCTTTCTTTACAGCGCCGATTTCTCCACCTACGAACTCGGTTAAAGGCAGATAATCTCCACCGTTTATGGAACCTCTAATTCTGGCGCCACTGGCACCCATATTTACGTTAAGAACGAGTGCGGAGCCTAATTTTGCCCACTTGTCTGCGCCTGCTATAAAACTGCTTTCATCAAAGGTATATTCTACGTCTTCAACGTCAATCTTTTCTTGAATTAATAGTTGGTTTAGGTTACCTGCTTCATCAGTTGCAACAATGGTATAAGCGCGAGAATCGTTAATCTCCAGTCTATACTTTCCTTCTCCCACGTTAAGAAGTTCAACGGGGTTGCCATCTATGTCGTGAGCCGTGGGCTCCAGTGGAGCAGCGCCACCTGCACTTATGATATCAAAGGTAACCTTTGTCGTTACACCTATCCAGCCTTGTGCCGTATTTGCAACGTGGTCCTTTTCCGGGCTAGTGAAAACGGGAATGGTTAAGTCTATATTTACTATGTAAACTTCCGTTTCATCATAAATTAGTCCGGAAGAAGACTTTAGCCTTATCTTCAGGTTGCCACTATATTCCCTATTGATGCTAAATTGTACTTCTTCACCAATGGTCTTAGTTAGATCATAGCCGTCTTTAAATGAAATGTTGCTGTCTACTCTTACGTAATCGGAAGATTCTGCTTCATAGCAAACGTATATTCCGGCACCACTACCACCATAACTGGCTTTTGCGCTAAAATCTACGCGATCATTGGTCCAAGCACCATTTAAGCCTGTAGTTTCTACAAGGTCGCTTAGACTTGGTGCATAAGTATCTATTTTTGCAATGGTCACTTGCTCTTCTCCGGCAACTAATTTGTAAGTGTTTTCGCCAACGATTCTATCGGCCCCGTATACACTATGGGTTGCCATAAAGATAAAGCCGAAAACTTGAGTATCGTTTACAACTTCCGGGGTTACAAAGGTTATGGGACAGCCACTTATCAATGCAGGAGTTTCCTCTATTTCTACCCACGTATTACCATTGTCCAGTGAGTAATAGTAAGACTCAACGCTACCACTAAGTAGTCCTTCAACGGAAAGAGTATAATAAAGTCTTTGTGCCCAGCCGGTGCTTCTATCATATCCACCCTCACGTCTTGAGGTTGCCTCGTCAAGCGTTACGATTAAGTTACCGGTAGTAATAACGTACTCTATAACTCTGGTGTCTACAACCACGTTTGCCGTTCCACTCAAACCGGTATTAATGATATCGTAAGTTAAACGGTGAGTACCTATTGCAGTAGGAATGGTTTGCGTGCCAACGGTAGGAGCGCTCTCGTGGTAGTAAATGAGGTCGCCGTAACCAAACTGATAGTTTGCTCTTGAGGGGCTAAACTTAGGAGTGGTGTACGTTGGAGAACCACTATAGTTAATGGTTAACGTGCCGGGAAGTGCATCTTCACCTGTACCACAAGTGGTATCCTTAATGAAAACTGCTTCAAAAATAGCACTTGTATATTCCAACATCTTTTCATCGGTAACGCTGGAATAATGTGGGAAATAATAATCGTATGCTAAGCCTTCTACGCTTATCAATGCACCATTTTCATCACGATTGACCTTACCGGAATTTACGTAAGTATAACCATGGCTGGCATTGCCACTCTTCTTGGTTCCTATTCTCCAACCCATAAAGAAGTATTGGCCACTTTCGTCAAGCATGGTTGCGCGTAGAGATATTTTTACTACTTCGCCACCCTCTGGAACGTTTAAAGTATCAAAGTTGTTTGCAACGCTGTCGTCTTTTTCCGTTACGATACTCTTTTCAATAGAGAAATATCTGAGTTCGCTGTCTAAATTGGTGCCCGATTCGCCAATATTATCTTGTACGTAGACTTTAAGAATACTATCAACTACGTTGTAGTTGTCGGTATCATTGGGAGTAAATCTCAAAGTATAGTCGGTACCACCTTCGCTAATGGGAAGAAGTTTGGTTAACTCAACCTTTTCTTCGCCTAAATAAAGTTCTAAGATGCCGTTTATTTTTATAAGGGTATCTACCGAGTTATTTGCTTCATAAGAAAGATCTAGGCCTTCTAGGTTGTTACCAAAACTCAACGTAATAGAACTTAGATTTCCACCACCGCGTACAACGGTAGGGGTATTCTTTTTGATATCAAAATCTATGGAAATTCTGCCGATTTCTTCACCGGCAGAAAGCACTCCGTCTGTGTTTTTACGGTAGTGGAATACGCAAGTATAATTGTAATTACCCGTGCTAATCGGAGATGCAACTATATCTTCCAAACCTTCGGAATATAGGTCTACGCTCTCCCCACCAAGAGTGGTTCCAGTATAGTGGTGGGTTACGTAATATACACCTATGTATGCAGTATTTCTTACAACAGGACCAACGGATGAACCGGTGTACTCGTAATGATTGCCCTCGTTTTGAGCAACGACTATTTGTGCAAATTCGGCCTTGTACGTGGGTGATACGTCTGCGCCAATGCTTACAGCCTTACCTAAATTAAGCGTGGTTCCTGGAATATTAGAATCGTTGCTATCAACCTTTTTCCAACCCAAGAAATAATATCCATCGTTAGGAACTGCAGTATATTTTGCAACGTCACTAAAACCAAGTTCCATGGTCTTGCCGTTAGATCCTACGTCAACAACGTTGCCACTTGCGTCTTTAACTTGTCCTCCGTTTGAAGAATTAATGGTAATTTCTACGTTTTTAAAGGAAAGTTTAAGTTTGAAGGACATCTCACAGTCAATGCTTGACTCTGCGTTATTCCTCTCAAGGTTGGTGTTTGACATGAAAGCCGTATGCTTTGCACTATAGGTGATTTGAATTTCATTGCCGTTTTCGGCTTTTAATGCTACGTTCTCAACGAGAACTTTGTCGGTATAAGCATCGTCTTTAGTAGAGAACTTTCCGCTTCCGGTCATTGCTCCACTTACGGTAAAGGAGCCACTCTTTTCTCCGGCTTCACCTTGAATGGTGCTATACTTATAGGAACCGTCGGCTAAAAGTGATGCGGTAATTCTACCACTCTTAACTGCTTCCCAAAGGTCGCCGGTAAGGGAGATAACCGCAGTTTGTTCCGCACTGGCAGTTGCAAACGCACCGGTGGGTGGGGTTGCGGAATCACTAGCCGTTGCCTTCAAAGTGATGCTTGCTCCGGTTTCTACCGTCTCTTGGAAATCGCTAATAGTCGCGTTGACTGCATTGGAACCCAAGTCCTCTGCAAATGCAACAACTCCTGCATTCGTAGAAGTTAATGCAAAACAAACGCCTACTGAAAGAAGAATCAGTAACGTAAAAATCACTTTGGTCAATTTGTTCAAATTTATCTTGTTAGTCGGCATCATTACACTTTCCGCATATAATATTTTATTTGTGCCCACGCACGCGTGAGATAAAAAGGGAAAAATCCTCCCTTTGTGCAATTATAATAGCATATACGCGCGTGGTCGCGCTATTATTTTCGCGTAATTTTACTAAAATATTACCGCGCAGTCGCATACGCGCAAACTATATGTTGTGGTTTACGCACGCACACACCCCAAGAGGAACAATTTTCCACTTTAAAATAGGTCGCCAACTCAACGCACAAAATAGAAATTTTGGGGGCTTGTAGGTGCTTTTACAGTGTGATATAATAAAATTAATACTAGAGTTTTGCACTCAAGTAAAATATCTTTATTTTGTATCTTTAGATACCAAAAAGGAGTAAAAATGAGTCTTTTTACATGGTTTTGGGAAAACGTAACTAAACCAATGGACGAAAAAAGAATTAAAACTTTGCGCGTGCCAAAAGTGGAAGAAAACGTTAATATTCCCTATCTTAACACTTCGCACTACCTTCATTTTTTGGACGTCTATTCCCCCACTTCCGATACTTCACCCATGCCAACAATCATAGACGTACATGGTGGTGGCTGGTATTACGGCGACAAAGATTTGAATAAAATCTACTGTCTCAACCTCGTGGAACGTGGCTTTAAAGTAGCAAACCTTAGTTATAGGCTCACACCGGAAGTAACCCTAAGGGAACAAGTAAAAGACGTCGCAGACGCTATAAACTATATATATGTTAACGCGGAAAGCCTTGGTGTTGACTTAAACAATCTATTCATTACGGGCGACAGCGCAGGTGGACACCTTGCTTCTCTTATGGTAAACCTTGCCTACGACGAAGATATGCAAAAGGCTTTTGATACCTCAATTAAGGCAAAATTTAAAGCCGTTTGTTATACTTGTCCGGCGTTTTACGTATCCCACCTTGCAACAATGCCTGTCGTGAGAAGTTATTTCACTCCACTCCTTGGCAAAAAAGCCAAAGAAAACTCCCTTTTCCCCTACGTTGACTTCCGTGAAGATAAATGTAATGGAATTCCCTCGCTTTTTATTACCTGTGATGGTGACTTTATGAAAGGACAAACCCTAAAGGGATACGAGGCTTACAAAACGACTGGGGCAGAATGTGATCTCATCTACTTCAAAAAAGAAGATCAGACCAACAAATTAGGCCACGTATACAATGTAATTCAACCCGATTGGGCAGAAAGCAAGGAAGCAAACGATAAAACCATTGCATTCTTCAAAAAACACGTTAACTAAAAAATATTGTATACATGCTTGACAGCAAAATATATCCTAGTATATAATCTGATTAGATAGTCAACCTATCTATATACACTTTGGCAAATCGCAGTCTTAAAAAAAGGAGAACACCTATGACCGAAAGATTTAAAAAATATTTGGAAGAACAATTCCGTGCAATTCCCCCAACCAAGGGCGCAATGGAATATCGTAAACAAACCTTAGTGACGCTAGAAGAATATGCACAAGATGCAAGAATTAAGGGAATGACGGATGAAGACGCCATCTACCAACTCGCAATTGATAGCCTAGGAGACTTTAGTGCCACCCTCCAACACTTCCACGAGGAACTAACCACTCGCTCAAAAAGAAATGCTTGGAAGGTCACCTCAACTGCTGTTGTTCTTGCAACCATAATCGCAGTTATAGGCTTGTATCTAATACTTTCCCTACTACACGTAATACCTTGGAGCGCTAGTTGGTTAATCTTAGTAGGCGCACTGTTTACAGCCATAGTTGGTGGACTCATAATAGTTGGAATAAAGGTTGCAAAACGCCACTCGTACGTAATACCACGTATAGCGCTCGCAATATCACTTATCCTTATTTCAACTTTCGTATTCCTTATGGTGCTAATGATT
>JAZSKG010000258.1:0-4245 GCA_045534735.1 Candidatus Stercoripulliclostridium sp. | reverse complement strand
GCAATAGTGCTTTTTCCTGCACCGCCAGGACCATCAATAGCAATGTTTAGTGTCATTTGTATTCTCCGTTTATATATTTGTGCCGGCAACGTAGCCGGTAGATAATGCAATTTGGATATTAAATCCACCAGTATATGCGTCAACGTCTATCATTTCGCCGGCGAATGATAGATTTGTGTATAATTTACTTATCATGGTGCTTGGTGAAATTTCTTTAGTTGATACTCCACCTGCAGTTATAATGGCTCTTTCAATGCTAGCAAGGTTTTTAACTTCAAAAGTAAGTTCTTTCAAAGACTTGAGGAGCCTTGCACGCTCTTCTTTTGTGATAGAATTAACCACTTTTTCTTTTGGTATTTTAGTTACTTCCACTATGAACGGAATAAGGCTCTTAGGAAGTAGACCGGCAAGAGAATTTATGAAAGTTCTATTGCTTTGTGCAGTAAAGTCACTTAATATTCTCTTGTCAAGTGTTTGTTCATCAAGTGCAGGTTTTAGGTCAATTTTTAATAAAATTGAGTTAAAATCAGCCCTATTGATGCGAGATGACGTGGTAAGTGCTATGGGACCGGAAAGACCTTTATCGGTAAATAGCATTTCTCCAAACTCGTACGAGAGTTCTTTTCCACTATCTTTATTAACAACCTTTAAAGCAACGTTTTTAAGGGATAGCCCTTCCGGAAGTAAAAGGTTGGTAGTAGAAATTAGTTTTGAATTTGCATCTCTAGCCCCTTTTACCTCAATTTCATTTAGTCCGCCAACCGGCTTAACTATTGAGTGCCCTAGGCTTTCAGCAATGTGAAGTCCTTTTCCATCGCTACCTGTTTTTTGATAACTTACGTCACCAGTTGCAAGCACTAAATGGTCACATTGGATTTTACCTTTATTGGTAATAATGGCAGAAATAGTTTTGGTTTCTTCATTTTTTAATAGGTCCAAAACCTCGCATTCAAATAACACTTTAACGTTATTATCCCTTAATGCTTTATATAGCGCGTCTATAATATCGGATGATTTATCACTTGCAGGAAAAACACGATTTCCACGTTCTACCTTTAATTGTACGCCAAGGTTTTCAAAAAACTCTTGTGTTTGAGTGGAATCAAAGGCCCTAATCGCACTCATTAGGAATTTGGGATTAGATACAACGTTTTGGATAAATTCACGATTATCACAATCGTTTGTTACGTTGCATCTTCCTTTGCCCGTAATGTAGAGTTTACGCCCAATTTTGGCGTTTTTCTCTACTAAAGTTACCTCATGTCCATTTTGACTAGCGGTAATTGAGGCCATTATACCGGCGGGACCACCACCTACAACGACTACTTTCATTCGCCCACCATTTCTTTTAATGATGCTAAAGCATCAAGTGAGGTGTAGTTGCAAGCGATGGGAGAAATGGTAGCATATCCACCCTCAAACCAATTAACGTCACAGTCAATGGGATTGTCAACGGGGATGGGGTCTCCTACAAGAGTATAAGGAATACCGTTTTCGTCTTCCTCTCCAATTATGTATTCATCCGTGTAAAGTCTTGCGCCAAGTGGACATATCTTATGCCCTTTATTACCTATACGTTCATTGTTTACGTTAATATTTAGAGCATAATCGGGAGTGCAAAGAGAGATATAAAAATCAAGATTTTTAATGAAAAAGTCAACAATATAAGCATAATCTTCATCTTTTTCTGGGTTGGATGAGATTGCAATGCTTTTGTATCCTAGAATGGAGCCTTCCATAGCAGAATGAGCCGTACCACTATAAGCAACGGCTGTACCAATGTTAGGCTCTGTGTTTATTCCGGAAATAATTAAATCTGGTGGATTATCAATCATTAACTCGGTACCTACTTTAACGCAGTCTGCCGGAGTGCCGGTAAATGAATAACAGTCGTATCCATCGCTGGGATTCTCTATCTTTTTTAAATACAAAGATCTATAAAAGGTCATAGCGTGAGCCATGCCTGAATTACATTTGTGTGGCGCAACAACCAATACTTCGTGTTGTTTGGTAAGTGCTTTTGCTAAATCGCGTATACCTGCTGATGTATATCCGTCGTCGTTAACTAAAAGTATGCGCATATTCTACAACCTTTTCAAAATATCAATTTCTTTATCACTTAGGTAACGAGACATACCTCTACCTAATCCACCTAACTTAAGATCGCCTATTTTGGTGCGTTTCAAGAAGACAACGTTTTTGCCTATATACTCAAACATACGACGAACTTGGCGATTTTTACCCTCGTAAATAGTGATTTCTACGCGAGTTAACCCCTCTTCTTCACCTAAAACCTTTACTTTTGAACGGTGAGTCATAACACCGTCTAGAGGAACTCCATTACGAAGTTTTGCGATTTCTGCTTCTTCAATAGAGCCTTCTATTTTTGCAACGTAGGTTTTGGGAATTTCGTGTGAAGGATGGGTAAGTTTATATGCTAAATCGCCGTCGTTAGTTAAAATAACTAAACCTTCGGTATCGTAATCTAAGCGACCAACGGGGAAAAGTCTTTTATCTTTAACGGAAATATAATCCATAACTGTTTTACGACCTTTGTCGTCTTTAACCGTTGTAACACAACCCTTTGGTTTATTTAAAACTATGTAAATATCTCGTCTAACGAGCGCAATTTTGCGCTCGTCAACCATAACGGTATCGTTATACTCGTTTATTTCCAAGCCTAAGGTGGTTACGGTTTTGTTATTAACCTTTACGCGACCTTCTGTGATGAGTTTGTCTGCAGATCTACGTGAGGCGACGCCACACTCGGCTATATACTTATTTAATCTCATTCGTTTAACTCCAAATATCAGTAATACTGAATTTCTTCTCTATATTATATATAGTATATAATTTTTCTTCAAATTTCAAGCAGTTGTCCAAATAAATTTTAACAATGCCACATGAAGTTTCTTTATTGTGTGGTGCCGTAATTGTACTGGGTGCAATAATTTCAACTTTTAAGTTCTCGGAGCCATCTTTCTTCAAAGGATAAAAGAGATCGTTTTTAGGGTAGAGCATAGTTGATTTTACCTTTTTACCCTTTTTAACGGACACTTCCTTATATGAAGTATTCTTGTCTAGTACCTTAGTCATTTTGAAGTTATCGTGTGCATAATTCATAAGATTAGTGCAGAGATCAAAATAATTATAATGATTTAATGCTACGGCTATTACTTGCATATCATCTCTCATGCTACTTGCAACCAGACAGCGACCTGCTTCTTTTGTATAACCGGTTTTTATGCCGTTTCCACCTGAATATGAGTATAAAATCCGGTTTTTATTTGCAAAATAACGATTTTCTTCTTCATTTTGAGTAACAACAGAATGAGTTTTACTTCCCACGATTTCTTTAAATACATTATTTTTCATTGCCTCTGATGCGATAAGGGCTAAGTCGTATGCAGAGGTGTAATGGTCTTTAGCAGAAAGTCCGTGTGGGTTTTTAAAAGACGTGTTCTTTAGACCCAAATCGGTTGCTTTTTTATTCATTAATTCAACGAATTTGTTAACGTTTCCGGCAGTATGGATGGCTAATGCCACAGCGCTATCGTTACCGGAGCGAAGCATTAACCCGTATAAAAGGTCTTTAACGGATATCTTTTCTCCTGATTTCAAATAAATTGAAATCCCTTCAACGCCTACTGCTTCCTTTGTTATGGTGACTACGTCGTTTAGTTTTGCATTTTCTAATACGATAAGAGCAGTCATTATTTTGGTTGTACTTGCCATAGGGAGCCTAAGATCAACGTTGTTACCTTTTAATATCCTATTAGAAGATTGCTCAATTACAACGTAAGAACTTTGATTTGAATGTGCAAATGCCTCTCTTCCTCTTATAAAAAATAGTGAGAAAGAAAAGGTCACTAAGAAGATCAACAAAAAAGCAATTATTTGACGTTTATTGCTTTTACAAATTTTTGTGCTAAATCTAACCATTTATCTATACTTGATTCTTCTTGAGCAATGCTATTTTTTTCTTTGATACAATTGCATCTTTTCTTTTCGTCTTTACCTTTTTTATTAAAATCTAAATTTACACTAAAAGTTACTTCCATAGTTTTTCCTCCTTGTTTTCAGTATCTTGTAAAGGTATAAAATTATACTTTTGGCGCGTATTTTTACTAAAAATTCCAAATCTAGCCTTAAATCGTTCAAAATGCTATTTTTGCCAATTTTCTTAAGATTTTTATTATTTTCTGCTCCACTAGTATTCTTAATTAAGTTAAAAAGTATAATTAA
>JAZSKG010000129.1:0-10841 GCA_045534735.1 Candidatus Stercoripulliclostridium sp. | reverse complement strand
GTTTAAGGTTTGAACCCCATACTGAACTCATAGATACCTCCAAATTATCAGTTAAAGTTATTATAACACTTAGTAATTAATTTTTCAAGATATTATTGCGCGCGCATTTAAATATATAAAATGCTTTATTTAGTCGTAGGTTTTTGGTATAATATTAATATGGATAAAAAACTAGAGGGGCTACTAAAAGAATATTCTCCCATATCCACAAGATATCTTGCGCTTGAGGAGTACCTTGCCAGCCCCGAAATAATTGCCGATAATCGCGCTTACCTAAGATACGCAGAAGAAAAGAACTCTCTAGAAGAAAGTTATAAACTTGGAGAGGCGCTTAAGGTTGCAATTGAATTAGAAGACGAGAGGGAAATCTCTGCTTTATATGCTTGTTTAAGCCAAGAACTCCTCCCAAAGGGAATAAAAGATGAACGTGGCGCCGTAGTGGAACTCCGCGCCGAAAACCCACAAAGCCAAGGACTACTAGAGGAACTTACCGAACTCTATTTTAGTTATGGAAAGGCAATGGGCTACAAGGCAAACGTATGTGAAAAAGAGGACAAGTTCGTATCCCTTAGCCTAGAAGGAAAGGGTGCTTACTTTAAACTTAAAGGAGAAACCGGCACCCACCACGCAACGGGTGGTAAAATTGGAAACTCCAACGTTTGGGTATCCGTTACTCCAATTGTAGAAGATGTAAACGTCATTTTAAACGAAAAGGAAGTTCGTACCGACATATTCCATTCTTCTGGCGCGGGTGGTCAAAACATAAATAAAGTTGCTACTGCAGTTAGGCTTACGCACGTACCCACAGGTATAGTGGTAACCTGCAAAGAGGAACGCTCTCAACTGCAAAATAGAAATAGAGCAAAGGTGGTTTTATTAAGTAGACTACTAAACTATTATAGAGAAAAAGAACTGGGCGACGCGCGTAAAGAAAGAGCCTCGGCTCATACAAAATCTCGTACCCAAAGGGTTCGAAATTACGACTACGATCGCGAAATAGCCACCGACTTAAGGCTTAATTTGAATCTTCCAATTAAGGTGCTCAAGAGTGCCGGCCTAGACGAATTTATTACTCCCCTACTTGTAAAGGAAAGCAAAAACTAATGGGCGCATACTCCAAAAAAGTAAATATTTCCGTAGATAAGACGGTCCTTTCCGCCCATACTTCCGTATACAAAACAGAGAAGTGTGAAGTGGAAATCAGAAAAATTCGCGCCCACGACCTTTTCCTCTCTAAACTTTCAGAAAGTATAATGCCGGTTGTTCCAGAACTCCTTAAACTTGGTAAGGTTTTCAAGTTATCCATTGGGGCAAAACACGACTTTTACTTTACTCTAGGCGCAAAGATTTCCAACGATTTACTAAAAGATCAAGACATCATTTTCACCTCTTACGCCACAACGGAAAATGAAATTTTATATAACGACGGTCGTTTCGTCTACTATCTTGAGTCGCTCAAATGCTTTGATGGCATCATCACAGTTTCCCACAAAGAAGCAAGTGAAAGCGACTTAAAAAAGATTTATCGCGTTGCCGGCACCGACAAAGCAAGTTTCCCAATGCTTTCTAAAAAGCAAAGAGAGATAGTGGAAACCGAAGATAAAAATATGCTTGTTCAAGGTGTTGCCGGTAGTGGCAAAACCAACGTTTGTATAGATAAAATCATCTTTTCTGCTTGTAGAGAGTACCACGGGAGGCTTATGTATTCCACCTTCTCACGTGGCTTACTAATTGATACGCAAGCAAAGATTACTGCCTTTAATGATACCGTAAAAGATCTAATTTTAGCCATGGAGCAAGGCAGAGTAACCTTTATAGGCAATAAAAAAATCGCTATAGAAAACAGACTTGGCATATACCTTGAGGTAGAAGAAGAGAATAAACTCCTAAATAAACTTAAAGCAATACACCATTATCTTGGTGAAAAGGTGGACTATTTCCTAATAGAAGATCTTTACAAAAAGTATCTTAATGGAGCGCTTGTTCCCTCTGGTGAAGAACTCTTTACACGCTCATATTTAAAAGAAGGCTTCGTACAAGGTCAAGTACAAAAGTTAAAAAACCTTTCGGGTGAAGTTATATATAAAGAAATCTATGGTGTAATATATGGTTCGTACGACCCAAACACTCCGTTAAAGGAGATGCTCACGTTAGAAGAATACGTAGAAAAGCGCAACGGCTCCTTTAGTAGAATGGAGTGTGAGGTTATCTATAGGCTTGCACGCGACTATAAGGTATACATGGAAAGAAAGGGCCACACCGACAACAACGTCATGAGCAGAGCCCTGCTTAAAAATTTGGAAAAACTACCGGAATATTCCCTCATAGTTTTAGACGAAGTGCAAGATATGACGGAGATAAATCTCCACCTCATTAATAGCCTAGCAAGAAAAATATTTGCCGTAGGCGATGCGCTACAAATGATAAACCCCTCTTATTTTAGTTTCGCATACCTTAAAAGACTAATGTATCGCGAGGGCATAACCGACGTTAAAGAGTTACAGAACAATTACCGTAACACAAAAAAGATTACGGAAATCATAGAAGAACTTGGCAAAATAAACGTTACGAAGTTTGGCACTCACAACTTCGTACTTCAAGGCGTTAGCGTTGACACCGAACTAAAAACGCAAGCCGTTTACGTAGATGGCAGAGGGTTCATGGAAGAACTTAAGGCCAAAAAATACGGTGACTACACCCTCATTGTTCCCTCTCTTAGAGAAAAATCAATGATGCGCAAACTCCTTGGAAACCGAGAAATCCTAACGGTTTCCGAGATAAAAGGCTTAGAGCGAGACACCGTTATCTTATACAACATTCTTTCTGCAAACTACGACAAATGGGAAACCTTAGACCGAATTACGGTTAACCGAAAGACTGCAGATGAAAATAGCGTATATCGTTATTACTTTAACCTTTTGTACGTTGCAATCTCTCGCGCTAGGTCTAACGTATACGTTTATGAGGAACGCGAAGTCCCCTCTTTTAGAGAGTTTTTCCGTCGTCAGTTTAGAAAACTTAACGTTAAAGATTCACTACTAAACCTAGATAGCATTCTTTCCATTAAGGAGATAGAAGAAGACGAATTACAAGAGAGAATTAGAAAGTTTATCTCCCTTGGACAATACGAAAACGCACGTATCACCGCCCTTAATCTTGACGATGAAATTAAGCGCAACGTTGCCATTATACGCATAGACGTAAACGAAAAATACGTTCGTTATGGTAACTATCGCGAAGCCGGTATTGCGTACTGGGAAAAGGGACTCTACGAGGACGCAAAAGAGACTTTCCGCCTTTCCGGCGACCAAAAACTCATTGATTTTATGGAGGCCTCCCTTAAGGAAGACGGTGGAGCCCTTGACTATGAAATAGTTAAATTTTACCCTGACGTAGAGGGTAACGACGTTGCAAAAAAACTGATAATTGATACGCTTAAGCGCGACCTTAACGAACTTAGGGATAGTGCTAAAGTGCTAAGCACCTCTTTAAAAAGGCTAAAGGAGAAAAAATAATGGACCAAAATGAAGTCAAAATGCTCATTGAAACGTTTAAGGGATACCGTGATTTACTCACCCCTATTCAATCCAATCTAAACGATTTTATTGCCACCTATTCGGGGCTTCAAGGAGATATAGATAGGCTAAACCAAGCCTTTAGTGGAGATGCTAGGAGCAATCTAGACAAAATTTATCGTACCCTTTCCGGCCAAGCAGAGAAGGCAACCGATCTCGCGAGTCAAATAGATCGCTTCATGAAAATGAGTGGTAAATATACCGAGGACGTCAACAAACTTCTTAGCACGGTAGAAAAGGTTGCAGATAGACTAGAAAATATATCGGAGTTAGAAACCAAGGCCGAAACACAACTTGAAAAATTAGACGGCATCCTTAATGAAAAGCGCAAAAGTTACAACGTAAAGGAACTTCAACGCACTCTTGAAAACTATGACGATAACGTAAGACGTATGAACGAGTTTATAAACAAAGACGTTGCCGAGAAGGTTGCTGACTCAAACGCAAAAATCAATGCCGTTAAGAGTGGTAGCGAAGCAATGCTAAATCGTATCTCTCAAGAAAAAACCTCCATAGAAGAATTGACTGCGACCTACAAAGAAACCAATCGCCTACTCCGTCAAATGATAGAAAAAGACGACGTAAACGAAGCATATCTTTACGACGTATTAGACAAATGGGCAATGGACAGAAAGGTAAAAATTAAGAAATAATGAAGAGGACCTTGTCTTTAAAAACACGTCAAAACGAGGAAATTGACGTCATAAAGGCCGAAAGCATTCGTCGTGCCATAATAAGCGACGACGTTAAAATACTTAAAACACTCCTTGATACCGAGAGCGCAAAACTATGTTTTGGGCGCTTCCCTTTGCTCTCTCTCGCCTATTTGTATTCCTCAAGCAAGGTCATAAACAAATATGAAAAAGTCCTTTCTAAAATAACGGAATATACCATAATGGAAGAGTGTCACGAAGACTACGTTCGCTTTAAAAAGTATGCCGGAAAATCTCTTAGGCTATATCTAAACGGTCAAATAATATCTCCCCTAGAGATGGGTGCTATTCTTTCCGACAATCCTGCAGTTAAGGCAAACGTTAGTGACACTACAAACCTTGATAGAGTCAAAAAGATATATCGTCTAACACACGAAATAGAACCTCAAAAAAAGGGTAACGGTATAGTTATCCCTCGCACGAAAAAGGCAAGACGCGAGCAAATTATTGCCGTTATAACCATAATATCCATTTGTGCCGTTTGTCTTTGTGGCGCACTGGTTGCTATGAACGTTGTACCAAAACTTCTTGGTAACGATGGAAGCGAAACCTCGCCCCTTAAAATTCTTTCTTCCAAACTCTTTGAGCAAGCCCTGGGAGATGATAATCGCTACTATACTTTAGAAGACGACCTTGTGCTTGGGACAAACGTAAGTGATAAAAACTTTAAGATACACGTTGATGGAAATGGTAAAACCATTACTATAAACACAACGGGCGAAAGAGCAATATTTAAGGAGTTTAGTGGCAGTCTTAAAAACGCCAATATCGTCATAAACGTAACGGGTAAAAAGATACCTAATAATAGTGCTTTCTTAGTAAAAAACCTAACGGGAAAACTTACTAACGTAAACGTTACAATAAGCACGCTTGACGTCACACTAGAGAGCGAAGGGGCCCTAGTGGTGCATACTTCATCCGGTGCCATAACCAACGTTACGTTAAACGCAAGTGGTAAGGTAAGCGAAGTTTCGGCACTAGAAGAAACCATTTTGGGAACCCTGCTTTACAAAAACAACGGAACCCTAAACAACTCCTCGGTTAAATATAACTTAGAAGTTATTGGAGATGCCAGGAATACCACAAGCGAAGAAACCAGCACGGGAGACGCCGTATTCGGTGGCATAGTTGGCATAAACAATTCTAACGTTATAGATTGTAAGGTAGAAAGTGGCTCTACCCTTACTTCCGATACCATAGACGTTGGGGGCATTGCAGTTGACAATAGTAAATACGCAACCATATCCGGATCAGAGAACAATGCAAACCTCTCTCAAACCACCCCATCAACTTTTTGGTCGCCCAATATTGGTGGTATAACGATGCGCAACCAAGGTAAAATTGTCTCTTCCAAAAATAATGGAAGTTTAACGGCAAGCACGAATCAAGATACTAGATTCACGGAAATAATCCTTGGTGGCATATCTACCACAAACAATGGTACCATTGAAAAATGTGAAAATTATGGTGCTATTTCCAGTTCTCTCAAACTCGGATATTCATATACAAGTGGCGTATGCACCATAAACGAAGGTAGCATACTTCTTTCAAACAATTATGGCAGTATTGCAAGTGTGACCACCAGCGAAAAAGCACCTACAATATCCTTTGAAAACTTTCAAGAGGTTACTAAAACCACAACTGCTTACGTTGGTGGCATAGTGGTTTCAAGTAGTGGCTCCGTAGAAAACTCAAACAACCACGGCAATCTTTCAGCATCAACCAAAGTAGGCATTCTAAACGTTGGTGGTATTGGTTATTTAAATAGAGGTACGATATCCAACTCCACCAATAACGGCTCTATTACTGCTACTTCTTCAACCACTCAAACCTACTCCATAGAACACCACGTAGCGGGTGG
Organism: Candidatus Stercoripulliclostridium sp.; assembly: GCA_045534735.1. Classification (GTDB taxonomy): domain Bacteria; phylum Bacillota; class Clostridia; order Christensenellales; family DTU072; genus Stercoripulliclostridium_A. Next base: position 4,692 of record JAZSKG010000129.1, on the reverse strand, counting down.
ACTTGCAGTAAACGTTGCAGATGTTCAAGAATTAGTGAATAACGGCAACGTTGAAGTTATAGTTTCCAAGGGCTGTACTGCATTCGTAGGTGGCATTGCGGGGTTAAACAATAACGTTAAGGCGACCATATCCGGCTCCGAAAATCGTGGCAATATCACGGCAAACACCTCGGATACCGAAAAGAATAGCATGTACGTGGGTGGTATAACGGCATACCACAAAGGCACTTTAACTTCTTCCGTAAACTACGGCTCGTTTACCACAGAAACTTCTAGTGAAACGTTAAAGGCAGGTGGGGTAATTGGTCTTACCGTTAAATGCAGAATAGAAAACACCGAGGAGTACGACCACCTATCCGACTACGTTTGGTCGGACAACCATTACGTTAACGATTTAGGATACGAAAATGGTATTGGCGACTATACTATTTACGTTGTTAGAATATATTACGATATTTTCACCGGAGAAAGGCAATATTCCTTGGTTGAATATGACAAAAAGGATGGCGATGATGACGGCGCTACGCCCATTTCTCCGGATGAAGTTGAAAGAGGGAGGGTAGAATGAGAAAGGAATTATTCTTCATATTATTACTCGTCCTAGGAGGCCTCAGTATCGCTTGTGACCTTGCTTTTGTGGTTTACCTTGGGGTAACCATATCCCAGGTATTAAATGGGATACTATTCCTTCCAACCATATTCCCCACTCTTGCCATAGCGCTTGCCGTTATAAACGGAGTAACCATACTATATTCTCTTGTTTATATTTTTATTTTAAGAAAATAACTGCTTAAAGATAAAAAAACACACCACTTTCGTGGTGTGTTTTGGTTTGATCCTTACCTTAAACTTTATTATTCTTCACTGGGATTTTCCGGTTGAGTGGGTTCAACGTTAATTATTTCTTCAACTATAACGTCTTGCTCGCTCATGCTTCCGGTTTTGGGCGCCTTCTTAATGATTGCAAGAAGGTCCGCAAGGCTCTTCTTCTTAATTACGAACCAGAAGATTGCAAAGCCACCTACTGCAAGTGCTAATGCGCCAAATACAGAACCTACTACTATGCCAGCAATTGCGCCACCGGTGAGGCCTTCTTCACCACCTTCTTGCTCGGAAGCATCTTCTCCAAGCGCGGGAAGCACTACCGTAAAGGTGTAGGTTTCGCCCTCTATTACCATTGTGTAGGTAGCAGAGCCTGCTTGGGTTGCAGTTGGGTTATTTGTGATTACGTAATCATAACCATTGGTTACAACAAGTGCCTTAATGGGTTTAACCTCGTTATGTCCACATCCACAAGTTCTCTTTAGAACACCCTCGCTGGTAGTGGTGGGTTCAAGTGCTACCGTCCAGTCACCATAGGTGTGGTCTAAGGTAGCGCCGTATGCTACTGCACAAGTAGAGCAAACTGCCTTTTCCGTGCAAGTTGCAGTTCCCCCGGAGTGGTTTCCACGTTCGCTTTCTACCTCACAGTTATCGTTCTTACATACTTTATAGTGTTCGGTTTCAGTTGTTGTCCAAAGAACGTTTTCGTAATTATGGTTGGTTGCGGGAAGAATTACACTATCGTGATTTGCAATTACGTTGGTTGCGTTTTCATCACTAAACCATTGTCCACAAGCACAAGTGTAGTATGCAGTATTTCCTGCTACCAAGCAAGAAGGAGCAACTGCTTGCACGGGGGTTAAAGAGTGAACGTGACTTAGCGCAGGTGCTATAACGTATCCACAAACGGTACATACCTTTGCCTCTTCTTCCGTGGGATTATCAATATTTGGAATATGTGCCCCTACTTGACTCATTTCTTCACAGTTATCGTTCTTGCATACTTTATAGTGATTATCTTCGTCGTGTGTCCAGTCTACGTCTTCGTAATTATGGTCGGTTGCGGGAATAATTACGCTATCGTGATTTTCAATTAGGTTAGTTGCATTTTCATCACTAAACCATTGTCCACAAGCGCAAGTGTAGTATGCACTATTACCTGCTACCAAACAAGATGGAGCAACTGCTTGTACGGGGGTTAAAACATGAACATGATTTAGTGCAGGTTCCATTACGAATCCACAAAGGGTACATACCTTATCTTGTTCTTCCGTTGCGTTGGGAATATTGGGAACGTGGGGTACTATTTCGTCGTGATGTGTACATCCAACGTTTTCGCACTCATGTGCGTGACCGCCTGCAACTTTATAATCCCAGCCATCGTCACCATAGTCATGGTCTAGCATTTCACCATATCCCTCGTGGCAGTATTCACAAACTGCTTTTGCATAGCAAGTTGCAGTACCACCGGTATGATCTTGAGTATAGATATCGCTTATTTCTCCACAACCCTCGGTTGTACAAGTTGCACCATGGCAAGTGTCGTCAAGATATGCCCAGTCGCCCATAAAGTTGTGGTCGGCATAAATACCGGTTTGACCACAAGGACAAGTTCCGGGAGTTTGGCAAGTTGCGGTTAGAGAATAGTGCCCGGTATACTCTATTTCACTTTCTGCTTTCTTTGCACAGTAATCGTAAATACACTCTTTCCAGTGACCATCTTCATCATGGTTGGTATATACGTCACCATAAACGTGAGTATGTTCTACTGCAGTAAAGGTATAGAAGTATCTCACTTCGCCGGGCGTTGGGAATGTCGCATATGCGCGATCGGGTTCTCCACCGTTAATAATTAATACAAGGTTGTCAGTGTCTATCGTAACGCCGTCCTTTGCTCTAAATATCAAGGTTACCCAGTACTTGTTGCCAACCTCCAAAACGTCGGTTTCAGTCATTTGTGCCCCAAAACCACCATCCAAGTCTTTATTCCAAGTATAGGTTGCAGGACCGGTAAAGAGATCGGTATCTATAAGGGTAAATGCCTTGTGCATATCAAAGTCGGGATAGCAATCACCCTCTATGCCGTCAACGGTCAAATTAATAACAACGGCTTTATTGCCAACTAATTTCTCTTCACTTAAGCCATAGTAATCGTCGTAACTCTCACCTCTAACGTTAACTAGAACGCGTATTTTTGCGTCGGCGTCGCTAGGCTGAATTTTATAGGAATTACCATAAGCACCACCTATGACTTCATCATTCTTAAGCCAGTAGTAGTAAAATTCTCCGTTTTCATATATTGAACTGCTATCTTTAATTGCTTGTTCGTCTACTTCCAGAGTGCCACCTAGTCCGGCATAACTATTACTGGTAAATTCTACTGCGAAATCGGTATTGGGCATTTGGAAAGTAGTAAATACAACAACGTAAGTGGGAGATGCCGAGCCGGTTTGGGCTATAGAACCATTAATAGTAACGTTAAGATTTTCATAATCCAATTTCCAATCCACACTATTGATTTCCACCCTCAATAAAGCCATATATTCTTTGCCGGGTAGATATACACCATTGGTTAGGTTGATCATACTATCCGTAACGTTATCCCATTGGATGTCCCATTCGGGATTATCATTTGCTTCGGTTGTAATCATTAGACCTTCGTGGTCTACCATGGCGTCTCTAGTAAACATCTCACCAATTATAGGTGCATTGATATCTATGTTAAAGTTGGTTATAGGTGCATTTTCATAAATAGCAGTTATGGTAACTTTTGCGCTGACCATCTTAAAGGTCGTGGTTGCGCTGTACAAGTCGTCAAGAATAATACCATACTCACCGTCTGCTACCCATTCTTTAAATATCTTACCCTCTATGTAATCTACAGTAATAGTAATTTCTTCCGTATAGTAGCCCCTACTTGCAGATGCTGAACCACTTATTACTTCTATATCGTATTTTTTGGACTTAGAGTAGAAAGAAACGCTTTCTACAGGGGTGTCGCCACTTATTGTAGCATTATCCAAGTAGAGATAATTACCACTTTCTTTCCAGTAGTACGTTTCATCTTGAGCACCTGCCGTAACGTCACCTGAATAGACGTTTAGCGCCTTAGTGTGGAGGGTGTTCCCAAAGAAAATAACGTGCGTACTAATACTTAATGCCTTCGTCTTATAAACGTTCATGCCGTTTCTAATATTTGCCTCGTTTATAATAAGGTTTCCTTCTGATATAGCGTTAAGACCACCACCAAGGGAAGAACTTGCATTACTAGGGTTCTCAATATATAGTTGTACGTAATCGTCTAAAGTTAAACTTGCAGTATGCATAGTCATCACAGACCAGCCACTTAAAGTATAAAATTGACCACCATTAAGCATAACCGTAGCATTGCCGTGCGCACGAACGGCACTACCGTTTTTCTTGTTGCGTACAATAACGTCGCTAGTGATTAGAGTAGCATTACCTTCTAGATATATTGCACCATAAGCACTTTGGTCGGTAGTTGCACTATTATTGAGAATTAAACTTCCGTTAATAATAGTTAATTCGTGGGAATCCTCTACTTTAATCCAAGAAACGGTGTTTCCCATTAACTCATTTTCATTTGAAAACTCTATAGTATACGTATCTAGGTCAAGAGTAGTTGTGCCACTACCGCTAAAGCGCAACAAGTTGCTTTCTAAAGACTCACCTCCGTATACGGCTTTTGCAATATTCTTGGTTAACTTTATGTATTTAGCACCACTATTTACAGCACTTACCAATTCATCATAATCATCAACGAAACTATAATCTTCCCATACTGCGTAGAAAGTAACGTCTTCTTGAACGTCATATTCTTCGCCTTCAGCATACTGGGTGCCTTCAACT
>JAZSKG010000300.1:0-3092 GCA_045534735.1 Candidatus Stercoripulliclostridium sp. | reverse complement strand
TCTTGACAGTTAGGTATTTTTTAAATATACTAATAATAGAACAAATGTTCTTATATTAATAATAGGTAATGCAATGGATAATAGATGGTATTTTTGTATTGATATGAAGTGTTTCTTTGCTTCGGTTGAATGTGCAGAAAGAGGACTTAGTCCTTTTGAAACTTGTTTAGCCGTTGTTGATGCTTCACGAGGTAATAATGCAATCTGCTTAGCCATTACTCCAAAAATGAAAGCATTAGGTATAAAGAATAGGTGTAGATATAACGATATTCCGAAAGATTTGGATTTTATTGATGCAAAACCTCGCATGAGAAAATATATAGAATATGCAGCCAATATTTACGACGTGTATTTAGATTACGTTTCACCTCTTGATATACACGTATACTCAATTGACGAAGCATTTTTAGACGTTACGTCTTACCTAAAAGCCTATAATAAAACGCCAAAGGAGTTTGCTAAATTTCTTATTAATGAAATAGCAGTACGTACAAAAATCCCCGCTACTTGTGGCATTGGTACAAACCTATACTTAGCAAAAATCGCACTTGATATTACTGCTAAAAAAAGCACTGATCACATAGGTTTTTTAACCGAAAAAATCTTTGATTTAACTCTTCTAAATCATAGGCCTATTACTGATTTTTGGGGTATCGCGAAGGGAACGGAAAAGAGGCTTAAGAAGTATGGAATTTACGATATGGAAGGGATAAGGAAAGCAGATAAAAACTTCTTGTATAAAGAGTTTGGCATCAACGCGGAACTACTTATAGACCATGCTTTCGGACGGGAAACGTGCACGATAAGTGATATTAAAAATTACAAGACAAAATCAAAAAGTATATCTAGTTCGCAAATACTATTTGAAGACTATGATACCAATAAAGCCAAACTGGTTCTAGAAGAAATGACACTAACGAGTACGCAAGAACTTTTAAAGAGAAAAGTTGTTACAAACTCTATTTCTATTTACGTGGGATACTCTAAAGATTCCATTCCTTCAGCAGGTGGCTCCATTAGATTACCGCTTGCTACTTCATCCTTTAAAAGCATTATTAAATACGTAGACTATCTTTACGACAAACACGTAACTTTAGGTATCCCAATTAGAAGATTAGGTATATCGTTTGGTGGTTTAGCAGATGAAAGTGCTGAAGGATACGATTTCTTTACTGATCTAGAATCCATAAAAAAAGAGAGGGATTTAGAAAGAACCATAATTGGTATTAAAGGTAAATTCGGAAAGAATTCGGTAGTTAGGGGATTTGATCTTTTAGAGGGTGCAACACAAATAGAGCGCAATAAACTAATAGGGGGACATAACGCAAATGATTAGAGAGGACAGGGCTAAACAATTTATGCCGTTTGATGCGCTAAAGGGTTTACAAGAAGAACTTAGAAAGCGCGAGGATAAACGTTTAAAGGAGAATAAGAGAGATTTAAAAGATGAGGAAATTATGTGGCTTACAAGGGCTATAAACGCTTTAAAAAAGGGAATGAAGGTTAAGGTAACTTATTATAATTACGTAAACGAAAGGTACGTAACTTTTAGAGACGTTTTTCAAAATGCTTACAGGGTAACGCGCACTTTTAAAACGCAAAATTATAGCATTTGTTTTGATGATTTATTAAACGTAGAAATACTGAGTGAATAAAAAAATACACCCGTTTTTTTGGGTGTATTTATATATTTTCTTAATGCTTATTTCAATTTCTTTTAGCCTAACATACGAATAGGTAGAACCATGTAAAGGAACTTATCGCCTTCTTTAGGTACGATGATACTTGGAGAGGTTGCGCCACTAAATTTAATATCAATGAAGTCTTCCTTAATCTTATTTAGTGCATCTGCAAGATAGCGAGAATTGAATGCTATATCAAGGTCCTTACCTTCCAATGCGCAGTTAACGGTTTCACGTATTTTACCTATATCGGAAGTGGAATTAATCTCCATAATGTTACCTGAAATGGAAAGTTTCAAGTAGTTGTGTTTTTGTTTTTTAGCAACTAGTGATGCTCTATCTAGACCACTTATGAGTTTATCCTTTTCAATAGTTACGTGGGTGGTAAAGGTAGCTGGAATTAGACGCTTGTAATCAATGTAGTCGCCGTCAATAAGTCTAGTAGTAATAACGGTATTTCCTAAGTCAAAAAGAACTATGTTCTTTTGCATGGTAACCTTAACGAGTTTATCGCCTTCCTCTAGTATTTTGGAAATTTCAGAAAGGGTTTTACCGGGAATTATAATCTTATATTCTCCATTAGAAGAATCAACTACTTCACACTTTGCGTAACCTAGTCTATATCCGTCTAGAGCAACTGCAGTAAGTGTATTACCGGAAAGGTCAAGAAGTATGCCTTTAAGAATGGGGCGATTGTCGTCTTGTGCTACACAATAACTAATAGCATCTATAGCCTCTTTGAGATCGCCTTCTTTTACTTTAAAGAAAACTTCGTCGCTAACTTTTCTAATTTCTGGATAGGTATCCTCTTCTAGGCATTGAATTTCGGTTTCGTTATCGCCGTATTTAATAGATAGTGAATTACCTAATTTTTCAAGTTCTATTTCGTCTAGGTAGGTTAGTTTTTTAACGAATTCATTTAGGAATTTACCATTTACTACGCATTCGCCTTCAATTTTAACGGTAGCCTTTATTTTAGTTTCAATAAAGAGTTCAAGGTCGGTAGCAGAAATGGTAACGGTATCTCCGTTAACGGAAAGTTTAATTCCTTCTAGAATTGGGATATTAGGTTTAGCAGATATTGCTTTAGATACGGTTGAAGTAGCATTAGAGAGTTCTTCGGTATTACATATGAATTTCATATAAGTCTCCTTATTTAATAATAGTTAGGAATAGTAATAATAATAAGTGCAGTTGATATGTGGATAACTTTAGAGTTATGTGATTTTTACCCATTTAGCGAATTAAAAGAGGGGGAAAACTCAACTTTTATATGTGGATAAAATGTTAGTTTTAGTTAAGGTGTAATCCACAGTCTAAAAAGTTGTCCACTTAGTCCTTTAACATATTCTTTATGTCGTCTACGGCGCGTTTGATTTGAGGGTTACCTAAGTCGGATCGTAGCCATGT
>JAZSKG010000037.1:0-4432 GCA_045534735.1 Candidatus Stercoripulliclostridium sp. | reverse complement strand
ACCATCGTTTCTCTCTTTTAAATCAACGTTTTCCTCGGTAAAAGCACCCTCTAAGTTTTCGTAGAAATGGCGGAAAGTAATCTTAATATCATTCCTAGGTTTTATGGCGACATCCACTTCTATGACGTTACCATTAAGTGTAACGTTCTCCCAAACAAAGGTGCTTCCAAGCAAGTACTCGCCACCTTCGGTTGAAATTATTGTTCCACCACCTAGGCGCCATTCTGCTACTTCATATCCCACTTTTCCAAATGGATTTTCCAAGGCAAAAGAAATATTAACATTGCTGGTTTCGGAAACCGTTACTTCGGTTTGAGAAACCGAATTTCTCATTTCTCCATTATGCTTGTATATAACAACTGGAAGCAGGTGGTCAATAACCAAATCTCTATATATCTTATTATAGTTTCCGGTATTATCCTTTTCATAAACCAAAGCACCGGGATAAGTCGTAGCATTTCCAGCCTCACCCATTATAGGTTTAGTTAGCAAAACCTCTTCACTTTCAACCAGGCTCCAGCCTTCGCTTAATTCAATAGAATCAAACCGTCTTCCTTGCGCAATAGAAAAACGTTCGTCCAAAGAAGTTGGAGTGGGATCTATACTCAAAATATTTACAACTACTTTTCTTGTTATTGTGGAGTCCTCTGGGTTATACCCTTCCAATCCCGAATAGTTATAGTTACGCGTATCGCTAGGAATGAAGGTCAAAGGATAGCCATCGTTTATTACAAATGGAATGGTGTCACCATTTTGCCACTCAAACTTACCGATTACTTTTCCCGTATCCTCATCAGTTGCAACTAAACTTTCTCCGTAAACCTCCAAATCTTTTAGACTACCCGTTGGATTAAAGTTTGCTTCTTTAAAGGAGGGAAAGTTAAGTTTAGGAACTCTAGGTAAAATTGCAAGTCCACGGCCCTTGTTAACGAAAACAACTTCATAATTTTCACTGCAGTTTTCTAAGTTAAAACCTAGGTATACATATTTACCAACATCTTCCCCTACTGCGCGATTATATCTTATAGTTATGCTTTCATTACCAATTCCAGTTTTTATTACGTTAGATAGGTTTTCACTGTCGCCGTATACTTTTGTGAGATCTTCGCCACTTACTTCTATTGTTAAAGGGGTAATGCTTGCGTCAAAATAAAGTTCGTTATATCCACTTTCATAGTTATAGTTTTCGGCATTAACTCCAGATTTGAATATTAAATCTCCAAATAGCAAAACCACCTTTTGTGCGCCTACGCTACTTTTACCATATTGAGCAGTTACGTTAACACCTACTATTTCTTCATCTACAACACCATCTAAAACGTACTCTTTGCCGAATTCAAAGGCATAAGGTACCATCAAGGTTCCGTCATAGACTTTAGTAAGAACCGGGCTTTCTTTTATTTTGGGAACGATATCGCTTTTCGTAATTGATGCAGAATATAATAGATAGTCGTTACCCTCAAACACGCAACTTTCGTCCTCTACGGCAACTTCCAATCTAAGCACTTTATTTTCACCTGCATTAGAGTCTTCATAATATGCATTTGTAGTTATGCTGATATTAGTAGGAAGTCCGTCTACCTCATAGTGTACGCCACGCACAAAATCAAACTCCGCATCGGTTGTTCCATCGTAAACCTTACTGATAGTGGGCTCGGATAATTTTCTTAAAGTTATGATTTCGGGATTAATGTGTTCTGGTTCCCAAACTGCTCTTAAATGTATTTTATTGTCCTCGTAAATATACTCCAAAGGAAGTTCGGCTGGTAATTCGTTTAAAACGACGTCACAGCCCAAGACTTTCCAACCCTTAAAAACGTAACCAGTGTTTTCAAGAGTAGCAAGCACTAGTTTTTCTCCTACGGTAAAGGTAGTTTCTAGCATTGAAAAATCCATAGAGAAAAAGTCATCCGTATATACTATTTCGTAGGTCGCAGGAGAAACCTCACCTCCTTCCTCCGGCTCGCTATCCTCATATACGGCAACTAAAGTTTTAATACCCCACTCATTATTAGTAATACTAGTTACCCCTTTCTCTTCCTCGTCACCGGCGTTTATCCACTTTTTAAAAGTTTTTCCTTCGGGCGCAATGACGCTAGGAAGTTGGTTTAAACCACGACCATACATATATGACGATACAGCATCTTCAACTTGTCCCTCGCCTGCATCAAAGGATATTTTGTAATATATGGGAACGTAATTAGGAGTTGTGCTTGAAAACAATCCATAATGTGTTTGATCGTGGACGTAGGTTTCCTCTCTAGTATTAAAAACGTTGGTAACCCCTACGTTAAATAAAACGCTTAATTCTTTGCCTTCAAATTTAGTGTTGGAAAGATTTATGATATTATGCTCGTAATTTCTATAATCTATGTCGCAATCACCATCAATAACCAGTTGGGTGTCGTGAAGAGAACTAAAATCGGACAGCGCTTTATTAAGACTTGTTGCATCGCTAACGTTTTTAGCCTCGGCAATAAACGGCGACGTAAAAACTCTAAAAATAAGTGCCGTAATTAAACAGCACAAAACAAGCAAGAAAGCACCCACCTTCCTAATTTTAAACATCCAATACTCCTCTAACAAGCAAAACACTCATTGTTTTCTTTTGTTTACTTTAAATATCTTCCGTTGAAGATATTTACGTCTCAAGACAACCCTCATTCTACCATATAGAACAACTTCAGTCAATAGTCAAATAAATTAGAAGAGGCTTGTTTTACAAAAACCAGCCTCTAAACAATAGTCCATTCAACTTTTTCGCACTCGTATCGTTCGGGAATCTCCAGTTTTGATAGCATTTTTTCTATTTCCGCAATTGGTACACTATCCGATCGTTCTCCGTTACGACGCAAACCTTCTTGCCATTCCGTTTCTAAAAAAATGGTCTTCACTTTTGCATTATATCTTTCAAATAGAGATATTTGCTTTTGTCTAATTTGCGAGGTAATATTGGTTGCATTCCAAACAAATGGTTGTTTTTTGCGCAAATATTCCTTTGCTTCTTCTTGCGCTACGTTTATAACCATTCCTTGTGGGTCTGTTGGCAAAACCCCCAGTCTTTTTCTAATATTATCAAGCGACAACATTGGAAGATGTCCGTAGTTTTCCAAAGTAAACGTGTCCTTTCCCGTGCCTGGTAAACCTGAAAGAAGCACAACCTCTCCCCACGTGTCGTCAAAAAGTTGATCGTTTTCCCATTCGGTTTTGCCTAAGTAGTATTGACGCTCGGTATAATCGTCGCTAAATACGTACGGCTTTTCAAAACAACCGTTTTCCTCGGCTAGAAGTTTAAAGAGTTCAACCTTCTCTAAATATTCATCTCCGTCTATGCTTATTCTTCCAAGGACGTCGGCTTTTTCAAGTAGATATAGTTTACGTGCATCAAATTCGGTTGCAAGACGACTGTTAGACAATATCTCAAAAAGTCTACGTTTATGGGACTTAACGGCAAAAGGAGGATATGAATGGTATCTTATAAGTAAGCAAACGGCCTCTCTGATTTCACGCTCTTCTAGGTTTCCCGAAAGTCCAACGACCTTCCACAAAAATCCCCTCGCCATAATAGCGCCTTTTAAGGCATGCCCCGGCGAAACCATTCTGCCGTCTTCTACTCTGGTGCGCCTAATTTTACCTATATCGTGTAGAATCCCTGCCAAGAATAAAATCAATTTATCTTTATTGCTACTCAACTTAAATTCATCAAAAGAAACCAGTGCTTCCACAACCATCTTTGTGTGAGTGCAAACGTCTCCCTCTTGATGATAGTCGTATTCTTGAGGAATCTTTGTCATTTGTTCTAGGAACAAACCAAACTCGCTCTCTTCTAGAGCGCGCCAATTCACCTTGTCACCCGCTTGAGGTACAAAGTCAAATAATCTATTTAGTTTTGGCGAATTAAAAATTTTTGCAGAGGAATTTTGAGGACAGAAAAGTGTAATTTCGGACAATTTGGGTATTTTCAGTCAATCTCTAAACAAACGCTAATATTCAAATACATTAGGTAACATAGCCTAATTTTTACAATTCAAATGTCCGAAATAAACCCCATACAAAGTACATTTTAAAGGAGTTGCACGAGTGAGCTGAGGCTGGTGTATTTTTTTGTCCGTTTTGCTCGGTAGTAAAACAAATGTTGGTTGAACTTTTAGCCCAACAATACTAAATCATGGCAGTTGGAAGCAGATTGAAAAAATAAATTTCAAAACGGACGAAAATGGACTTTTATTGGACTCAAAAATCCATATCACCCCACCTTAATCACCTCTCAGCAAACGTGACATTTACTCACCTTTGCTTCGGCAGAGTCCATCAAGGGAGGAAAGCTAAACTGCTTCTATATTTACCCCCAAGTCCGAAAAAGTACAATTTGAGAATTTTGAACGGGTTAAAGGGGAAAATAAAAAAGCTTGGTTTAACCCACGATTGCTTA
>JAZSKG010000069.1:0-3786 GCA_045534735.1 Candidatus Stercoripulliclostridium sp. | reverse complement strand
TGTTCAAAGAGCATTATGAGAATATTCATGTATCCTTCATCATCAAAGAGAAGTTTAGAAATCTTTTGGAGTGATTCTTCCTTTCTTAGATACTCGTAAGAACTATCTAGTATAAATGAAAGCGCAAATTGGATTCTTTGTATGTTGTGAGGATCCTTTTTGAAAAGTTCTTTTTCCATGAACTTTTTAAGTTTTGCTTCATCCTTTGCAAGTTCCAATTCTTTTGCATCGTTTACAACCTCAAAACTTTCCAAGTTTTCTAGTGCTATTCTCTTTTCAACGGAAAGGTCAACGGTATTCTTTCTTCTGGTTGTATTTGCAATTTCGGTTGCAATGTTAGTTATAATTTTGGAAATTACGCCACCGGTAGGTTGCTCCTTTTCCACGGGAAGATTATTATTCATTTCTCTTTCTATTACCTCAAGATCACTCTTAAGACGCATATAAGTTAGATTTTTAACCACCAATTTTTTTGCTTTTGCAAGTCTTTTTGCCTTACGCTTAATCATTTTAACTCCTCCAGAATAAATTCTTTAATTTTCGTTAAGTTTAGTTTCTTTTCGTTAATTTTTAGAAGATTTATAACCTCTTTAAGTGTGGTTGATTTATCTTCCTTTACTTTGAATTCCGTTCCCGTAAAATCGTCTTGGTACCAATGGTCGCAGTATTCGTAAATATCTTTTTTGGGTGTCTTTCCACTTTGAATGTTTTGGAACAATTTTTTTACCGAGTGTGGTAGCGCCGTAAAGTTTCCCCTCTCAAAATCGGCAATGTATTTGTATACCGTTGGTCTGGTTTTTTTGAGAAGACGGGACAACTCGGTAATGGATATCATGTCGGTTATCTTCATTTTCTGACCTCCTTTGTTTGACACTATTTTACACTTATTGTAAAGTTCTGTCAAGTAGTTTTCGTAAAAAAGTGTAAAATTTTGTAAAGTTTTTTATCAATAAAAAACACCACTATTGCATAGTGGTGCCTCTAATTATATTTTAAAAACGTATAATTTAATCGTTGTTCTCCACGTCAACTTTAACGTCAACTGCCACGTCTACCTGTAAATCGTTTATTCTTCTTGTCAAATCATATAGTGCCTGGTTATTATTTGCCACTCCTACTTGGAGGTTAGATATCTGCTTTGATAAATTGGCACTTGACAATGCGACCACACTCTTAAAGTTATCTATTGAACTTATTACTTTTTTTCTCCATTCTTCGGTTTCATATAAGTTTATTAAATCTTGTAAATTATTGGCTCGCTTGTTAATATACAAAAAGCACATCTTTTTAATAGCATCTGGGTTGGAAGCATAATATAATGGAAATTCTCTTAGAACGTAAAGCATTTCGTTTAAATCCTTATTGATAATGCTTTTTTGATAGTTAACGCGCTCAATCTCTTTGTCCAATTCTTTCACTTTTTCCAGCGCCCTAAGTCTAATTCCTTCGCTCGTAGAACCTATCCAATTAAATTGGCGATGCAGTTCGTTTTGTAGTTCAAAGGGTTTACCATTTGGAGCATCAATTATGGTGCATTTCTTTTCCTGCGCCTCTTTTTTCGCATTATTCAATTCTAAAAGCGCTTTATGCCAGTCTATTGATTTTACTTGCGTTTTTGATGAGTTAACCGTTGAATTAAATGGTTTAGAGTTGTTCATAAAAAACAAAAATATATTAACCGGGTTACAATTTTGCGAGTAGTTAAAAGCACAATTGATTGGTAATTGATACACTTTACCCATGTGGCAAAATTCCACAAATGGTAATCCTCGCTCGGGCTTTGCCAAATTCTTATAATACTCAAGTACGGTACTGGACAAAACTTTTTCCAAAACACGCTTTTTATTATCACTGCTTGTAATATGGTTGGGGTAGAGTTTTAACTTATTTTGGTCATTTATTAGCCACAACGTACACTTGATTAAATCATCAACGAGTCTGGTTATATCATCTTTGGAAAGTTTGAGGTGATCTCCCTCGGAAAATGAGCAGAATTCCTTTATAACCCTATCTCTATTACTTGTCAAATATTGCTCTACAAATTTTTGGTAGTCAAAATAGAAGGCTTTAGCAAATTTACTAAATTCCAAATCCACACTACCATTTTCAATAGGAGCAAATAAAATAGAGTAAAAAGTTCGGTTATAACTTCCGACTGCGCTCGCTAGTTTTTGCAATCTCTTTGTATCATACTCTTTTGTATCTACGTTTTCGTTACTATTTCTAGCATTAATGAGAGTTTGTTCTTTCTCATTTAATCCATCTAGCATTAAATATAATTTGCCTAAAGAATATAACTCTACACTAAACGTTTCATTTTGAACCATGATATTTTTACTCCTTTAATCATTCTAATCCCATTCGTCGCCACGAACGGTTTCCATGTCAACCCCTTTGGTTTCGTGGCACTTTTTCACAAGGGATATAAAGCCTAATATAAATCCCGGAACCAATAAGCAGAAAGCGACTATTCCTACTACGGTGTTACCTAGAATGGAAGTTAAGGGTAGGCTGATAGCATAGGAAATTACGACTCCTATGCCGGTTACTATAAACTGCGCCGACATTGTAGAGGATCTTAAGTTGGTGGGAGAAGATTCCCCTATCATCATAATAATTACGTCGTTTGAACTATAATAACTACCAATGCAGGCGCCACACATAAGCCCTACGAAATAGGGATTCCAAGCAAGGGTGGCTCCTACCGAGAAGAGGATAAAACTCATAAGGCAGTTAAGTGCCGTAATAATTGCAGCAAGTTTTCTTCCCCTGACGTCACTCACAAAGCCCATAATAACTTGTGCTACTGCGCTACCTATGGGGAAAAGGAAAATTGCGTCGGTTACGACACCGGTACTTACCGAATTGACGGCTTCATTTAGGGTTGCAAATAAGCCACTATTTAGATAGTTAGTAGCATATCCGTAGGTCATAATGGCTTGATAGTCTATGGTTGCTATAAAGCCTATATTCATTAAAGCAGAGGTAATATAAAGCCAGCGAAGTTGCTTGTGTTTTAGGGCAAATTTTAATGCCGGTATTAAACCACCTTGAGCATTATCAAGAGCCTTCTGAGCCTTTTCTTGTGCGCGCTCTTCATCAGTTAGCCTTAGGTATCTTAGTCTTGAGTCTATGAAACTATCGGTTTCCCTAGCAAGTAATAAGGCTATAAATGAAGCAACCAAGCCAACTATTGCAGGTACCAAAAATACGTTACGCCACTCGCTGGCGTTTTCCATCATAAGTTTACGCATAAGAGGAATGAGCATAACACCCATATTTGCAACAAACTTAATTACGGAATAGGTACGCGCGCGTTGTTTGGGCGAAGAAGACTCCATAATATAGACAACGTGCATATCGTGGGGAATAAAGAATTGCACCATACAAGCGCCTATAAAATAAACTATAACGTTCCTAGAAAGGAAGATTACAAGTAGCGCCAAACTCATACCAAAGGTATTTATGATTAAGAAGACCTTTCTACCGAACCTATCTGCAAGAGGTCTATATAGGAGCCCAAGTGCTTGGAATGGGACTACCAATATGGTCAAAATATTCAAAAGGCCGATGGAGTTTTCGGTAGCAAACAAATCGTTTGCTATCTCCGTTTTCATAAGGGTAGTAATTTGAGAAGCGATCTCGTCTACGGCATAAATTAGGGTAATAATAAAAATTACGTAAGCAATATAATACCTACCCTTTGGGCGATTCCTTTCCTTCTCCCAGTGGCCAATTTCTCTTTCTCTTCTACGCAGTATCCTTTGTTCTTTGGTTAAAGCACTT
>JAZSKG010000102.1:0-2613 GCA_045534735.1 Candidatus Stercoripulliclostridium sp. | reverse complement strand
GAAATAGGTATTAATTGGAAAGTAAATGGTCTTAACGAATACGCAAAGATATATTCTGCATCTCAATATACCGTTAGTGCAACTGCTACCGATTTGGTTGGCTACGATGCTTGCACTATCTCCCTAGATGGCGATATTACTGCAACAAACGTTGGCGCCTATACGGTAACGGCAATTGCACTAAGTAACCTCAACTACGTGCTCCCAGAAGAAACTTCTCTTTCTTGGAGTATTAATCCCAAAGAACTAACTGATTTCGTTTGGAGCCAAAATGAGTTCACTTATTCTGCTTCTCCCTATACTTTAACCGTAGAAGCACAAAGTGGAGTATATGCTAACGACGTTCTATCTCTTACCTATTCAAGCGCAGTAGTAACCGACTATGGCATTTCTTCCATAGAAGGTACCACGGCAACTAATGCCGGTGTATATTCCGTTACACTTGTAGGGCTAGGTAACGACAACTACTTCTTCTCCGGCGAAATAGCAACTACTTTGACTATTGCTAAGAAGTTGCTAACGCTAACTACCACGGACGTTACCTCTACTTCTTACGAGTATGACGCTAACGCTCAAGGTAAGAAAGTAATCCTAAGTGGCATAGTTGCAAGCGACCTAGCACAAGGAGATATTTCACTAGATTCAACCTTTAATGGCGACACTTCAACTACTACCGGAGAAACTTACATAGAACTATTCTTAGGTGCAACCGACGTTGGTACCTATGACTTTACGGTATCCGTAGTAGGTGAAAAACTTGCTAACTATGTTAAGCCTGAAGACGTACAAGGAAACTTCAATATTACCCCCAAAGCAGTCGTAATTTCCAGTAACTCAGACCTTGCATGGAGTAAGGTTTACGACAAAGATATTTCCTATACTCTATATACTTACGAGGGTGTAATAGAAAACACCGAGGTAAGCATTAGTGCAGAATACGACGACGTAAATAAGGGTGCAAGAAAACTTACCTTCTCCTTAACCGGTAAAGACGTTAAGAACTACGCCTTCTCATTTGCTGGCGTTGGTGCAAGTGAACTTGAAGAAGTAGCAAACGGCTACGTTATTAGCGATGCCTTAGCAAGCATTTTCCCCATTAAAGTTGCGGTAGACGGCGAAACCTCTAAGACATTTGACGGTACCACCACTTGTATAGACTTTAACGTAACGAGTGGTAACGTTCTAGCCGGTGACGAGGTTGTTGTAAGCGCAGTTTACGACGACGCAAACGTAGGTGAACGTACTATTTTACTATCCCTTTCAAACGACAACTATGAAATAGATGGTCTGACTGAAATTGCTGGTTCGGTAACCCAAAAAGCACTAACTGTTACTTTTGAAGGAGCAGGTTCAACCTCTGTTTACAACGGACTTGAACAAGGAATCTTTGCAACTGTTTCCGGCATGGTAGAAGGATACGAAGAAGTAATCCTTGTTAGTGGCGCAGTAGAAAAAGAGTTCTCATCCCTTATGGAAGACTCCTTCCTAATGAAGAATGTTGGCTCTTATTCCGTATCACTTGCTTTGGAAAGCGCAACCAGTAACTACACCTTAGTGGGCGCAACGACTTCTGCCTCTTGGGAAATTACTGCTAAAGAAATAACCCTTGCTTGGGTAACAGATACCCTAGGCTCTGATGCAAACGACGATTACGTATACGACTTTGTGAACTTCTCTACCACGTTTGCAAACGTAGAAAGAAGTGTTGAAGCCGTTGCATCCGGCATAGTAGACGGCGACCAAGTTTCCCTTGTAACCACCGGAACTAAAGCAATGGGCGTTGGCAATTATACCTCTATAGTGTCCTATTTGAGTGGTGATGATAGTGCTAACTACCTATTACCAGAAGTAACTGAACAAGACTGGTCCATCACCAAGGCAGAGATTTTGGGAGTATCATTTGATGGACTAACCTTAACTTATAACAAGACAGAACAAGTCGTTTCACTAAACACCTTGTTAACACAACACGGCATACCCTTTGCTGTAACCTATACTGGTGGCGAAAATGGTGAAAATACTGCAATTAATGCAGGCACCTACACCATTACGGCAAGCATAGAAGAAACCGATAATTATTTAGGTTTAAATCTTGATGCTGTATTGGAAATCCAAAAACGTGACGTAGAAGGCCTTGTATTTGAAGGCGCAAACTTCGTTTACGATAGTAATGAAAAATCTATTTCCATAGTGGATTTGACTACAACTCTTGGCGATGTTGTCGGCGTATCCTACACATTAAACGGAACCACTCTTGGTGGAGATGAAATTAGCCTAGATACTAATTCCATTGCATATGCAGGCACCTACAATATAGTTGCTAACGTTCTTGGTGGAAACAACTATAACGACACCGCCATGGAAGCAACCATGCAAATTGCTCCCAAAGATATAATGATTTCTTGGATTTCCAACGTTGTAGGTATCTATGACGGTACTACCCAAGGCTCAACCTTGTTGGTAGATGGCATCATAGAGGGCGACCAAGTTGCACTTCAAGTTTCCACGAACCTAATGGGATCGGTAGAAAACGTACTAGCAAACGGAAGTTACGAGTACCTTGCTACTAATGCTGGTACCTACAACATTTCCATAGATTCTTTGAGCGGCACT
>JAZSKG010000279.1:0-3583 GCA_045534735.1 Candidatus Stercoripulliclostridium sp. | reverse complement strand
GCTTTCGCCAGGTTTGTCTAAAGCCAAACTAATGCACCGAATTTGCTAAAGCAAATCGGTGTTGTGCCCCGTCAGGGGCACAACAAAAGAAAAAGACAGGCTTTTTTGCCTGTCTATTTCTTTTTGGTGCCGCTGATCGGACTTGAACCGATACGGTGTTGCCACCGAGGGATTTTAAGTCCCTTGCGTCTGCCGATTCCGCCACAGCGGCGAGCAGTATCTATTGTAGTACATTGTGTCTAAAATGTCAACTATAAGAACTAAAATTGTATTATCAATATTCTTTTTTTATAATATTGATATAACGCGCGCCTTGTGATATAATTAAAATATCATTAGTAGGCTTATCTTGAGCCTCTTTTAAATTCTCGTAGGAGTGGTATTTACCTTTTTACCGGTATGTTTAAATCAATTGGAGATAGAACGCAACCCATTAATACTTGGCTAAATTCTTGGCTTAAAGGGGAGTTGGAAGTTAGACTTCCTATTTTGTTTGAGAAGGGCGCGAGTTATAGTTCCGTTCAAGTTGATAACGACGTTGCCCTCGGTTTGTACCGAGAACTGGTCCTAAACAATAGGTGGGAAATTCTTAACTGCTTCGCCGATTTTTTAAACAATTATCACCCCCATTTGGACGCCATTACCCTTCACTTAATGGTTAATACTCTAGCGACCTTAGGGTATAGGAAATGCACCTATGATCCTTCGGAAGACCTTAAAATGTTTTCCGAACGCAATTTATGTAAAGAGTGTTATAGGATAACAAATCACTTGTTTACGCACCCCAAAGTTGAATATTTTGTTGGAGAGAACTTCAAGAAGTATTCTAAGGCAAGAGATATTTGTTATAAGGCAAAAGAGAAAAAGAAGGATGCTAAAAAGGAGGCTTTACTCTTAAAGTCTGCAGGCTACGGCTACCTTCCCGCTTACTATGAGTTAGGTGTTTTCTATGCTTCATTAGGGCGCGAGGAGGACTCTTTAAAGTGGCATTTGGAGGCTTCCAAATATCTTTATGCAGATTCGTTAAACTATCTTGTAGAGTACTATCAAGGTACCCCCAATGAAGTTGAATATCTTGTAAAACTTGCCTCTCTTGGCTTAGTTCAATACCTAGACAAATCGTTTAGGCTTGTTGAGGTTTTGGAAAAGGAGTTAAGTGTTTCCTCGCTTGGCGAGTGGGAAAGGGAGCAAAAAGCGAAGTTAATTTTTGAAACCCTCTCAGAAATAATTCTTTCCCAAAGTGATATTGAAAAGGATAATATTGAAGAAGTCAATAAGGCAAGGCGCATGCTTGCTAGACTGATTTTAGAGAAAAAGATAAACTGTGACGGAGTATTAGCCCAACTTTTATATGAACTATCAAGGACGGAAAGGGACGTAATTAAGTGCACTATCAACAAATATCGTAAAGAGGAACTCATAAGCATATGCACTCGATTTAATCGTAAAATTACCAATGCCCTTAACTCCGAAAACAAGAGGTTGGGAGTTATTCAAAGGGAAGAATATGCCAAAAAAGAGGTGCTAATTAAGGCTCGTCGCGAGGAAGAGGAACGCTTAAAGCGAGAAAAGGAGGAACTTGAAGCGCGCCGTAAGGCAGAAGCCGAGGCTTTGGAAAGGGCGCGTCAAGAGGCGCGCGAACGCAAGGCCTATGAAGACCCCTTGAACCTCAAGCAAAAGGCAGATTATAAGAGAAAGCCCGAGGAGTCACTTAGCCTTTATGAAGCAAACGTTAAGTTATACAAAAAGGCACTTGCTACTTGTGGCGAGGATGCCGTTTTGGAAGCCGTAACCCTTTCTGCAGAGAGTGGCCACCCCAAGGCTATGGAGGCTCTTGCAAGGTACTATCATCGCATGGATGAAAAGGAAGCCAAGCGATATTTGGAAAAATGTGACGAGTGGGGTTATGCCGACGACGTCTTTAAAAGTGGGGGCTGGAAGTGGACGAAAGAAACCTGTCTTATCTATATTGATAGCGCGCGCCCATACGTTCGCGAAAGGGCAGGACAGGCCTTAAAGAAAATTGGCATAAAGAAACTGGACATTGATGAACTTTTAAAGATAAAGTCGCTCGCCGATGCCTCAAATCCAACTGCCATAAGAATTTACGCCGACTACGTCAAGGATAGTAATCGTGACGAGTGGTTTAGGTATGCTTGTATGCTTGCTAAAGAGGGCGATGGAGAGGCTATAAAGGAAATCATATCGTTCATGGGCGATATAACGGAGAACTATTCCGAGACCTATATAAACTTCCTTCAAGACGAAAAAGTCAAAGAAAACGAGCACGCTAAATGGCAATGGTACAAGGCGCTTACGAGCGTATATATATGCACGAAACTGGGCTTTAAGCAAAGCGATTCTGCTTCGTTAAAACACCTTTTTGACCTCAATAAATGTGTCCAAGACGAAGCCCTAAAAAGGCTTGTTCGCCTAGAACTTGGTAGGTGTCACGAGTATGGCATTGGCACGACCGTGCAGTATTGGATGGCGTCCAAATATTACCGTGGATACGACGACAACAAGGCAGATTATTTCATGCGTGAATTTAATCGTATCAATAAAGAAGAGAACCTGAGAACCCAAAAAATAGAGCGCGAAAGAGTGGAGCGCGAAAGGGCAGAAAAGGAAAGAATTGCTCTTGAGGAAGCCCGTCTTAAAGAAAGGGAAAAACAAATTGCTCTTGAAAAGAGTACGCTAATTACCCCCAATTCCGCGTCCTCTTCCCTTTCCCCTCAATCAACCCCAAATATGGGGAATACTGTATCTACGGCTACAAATAAAAGGGAAAAAGAGGCAAATGCACTTAATGAAGTACGTAGGAAATACGGCTATAATCCGGACGGAAACTATAACGATCATCTGGAGTATTTCTTTAGAATGTGTTCAGGTCCCGAGGTCAACAAATTTTTATGCCAAGGAGAGGGCTACCTAAAGGAGGAAATGGCAAAAATTCTTGGGGTGCCCGTTGAGCGCGTTATAACGGACCAGGAGTTTGAGGTAAAACTACAAACTGCCGTAGAAAGATACGTGGGTTGTTGTCCAACGGTAACCATACGCAACATGGGGTACAACGTCAACTACCACAAATATTTGGAGCGCGAAATTGCAGGGCTTCCCGTATATGCCGGCACCTTAAACATTGCAGTTGATTTCCTACAAGACGTTAGGTATTTTAGTCCTACTTCATCCTCTATCTTTTATGAAGAATACGACGCATTTATGAACCACGAACTTTCCAAGTGGGTGACCTTTGATGAATATGCCAGAGAGGCAGGCGTATGGCTACGCGACTATGAGCAACGTATGGACGAAGAAATAAGTGGTAAACGAGGCGCCCGTGCCCTATGTCGCACCATAGCCTCTACTCTCTTTTCTGCCTATAAAGTCATAAGAATTCAACCCATGAACGTTAAAAAGGGATTCAAAGCATATGGTGCGCTCGTTGCATGTATACCAACTAGGGTAAAGATAGGGGAGTTTAATTTTTACGGCAACCAGTAAAACGCGTTATTTTAGCGCTATACCACGTTAAAATCAAAACCCCTTCAGGGCGCAGTAGTTTACTACAGCAACCCCTTGG
>JAZSKG010000110.1:0-14284 GCA_045534735.1 Candidatus Stercoripulliclostridium sp. | reverse complement strand
CGATCCGACTTCCACGAGCCCTAGGTCTATGGTTTTGACGTCTATTATTCCGCGAAGTTTTAAGAGGGCAATACGATGGCCCTCCGGCTCTAGCCTTCTTTCAACTAAATCAGAGGTGTGATTTAGGGCCTTTTTGATTTTTTTAATTTCATTTTCCAGCACAATCATAGGTAGATTGTTGCCACAAAACAGCCGATTATTCTAGAGATTATCTAAAAACTTGGAAGATTTCCATTTTCCGAAGAAGAAATATATAAGCCCGGGTATTGCCGTGCCGTATGCAGCGAGGCCGTAACCTAAAAATAGTCCGAATAGGCCGAGTCCAAAAACTTGTCCGAGAAGAGATGAGAGACCGGCCCGCAAAATAAAGCCGTCTAGAAGAGAAAATATCATGCTTAGGTTGGAGTTTCCTATCCCTTGAATGAACCCGTTGGTACCACGCATTATAATCATAGCGGGGAAACTAAAGACTATGGCTTTAACAAATACGGGAGCAAGTTCTAAGACCTCTTCGCTACTGGTAAAAAGGCTAAATAGCGCACGTACGTCTATAAGGTATACAATTAGAAAAACGAGGTAAATTATAAAACTGTACAGCCAGCCCCAGTAGACCGATTGTTTGGTCCTTTCCAGTTGACCTCCGGCGAAGTTTTGACCAACGAAAGTGGAAACGGAATAGTTGACGCCTATGGATACTTTTCGTACCATATCGTCTACTTTTAGTCCTACGCCAAATACTGCACTAGCAACTACTCCAAGCCCGTTTACTAGGCTTGTAACAAAAAGCATAGAGAGGTTTACGGCACCTCCACGTAGGGAAAATGGTATCCCTAACTTGATAAGAACCTTCGCAGAGTCTTTAGTTGGAATAAAAGATTTTGGTTTGAAATCAAAGCCAAACGACTTCTTTTTAACAAAGAGATAAGTTATGGAAATTATAAACGATGCCCCTTGACCAATTATAGTTGCCCAAGCCGTACCTACGACGCCCCAATTAAATTTTAAGACGAATAAAAGATCTAGACCAACGTTTATTACAGAGGCGATTACAATGTATAAAAAGGGCTGTAAACTATTGCCCATTCCCCTTAGTAGCGCACCTATGCAGTTGTATCCAAAGGTAAAAATCAGGCCACCGGAGCATACGAGTAGATAACTTAGTGCATCCTCAAATGCTTCCGTCGGAGTTTTCATAAGTTTAAGTATGGGGCTTGCAAGGGTAAGACCGAGAGTGGTTGTAACGAGTGCAAGAATAATGGTAAAGGTAAATAGAGTACCTATGGCTTTAGAAAGATCTTCTTTTTTATTTGCGCCTATGAGTTGCGCAACGTACACCTGACCACCGGTAGAAAAACCTAGGCAAATCATGGTCATAAAGGTAACGACGTGACTTGCTGTGGAAACGGCGCTTAATCCATTAGGTCCGATTACTCTTCCGACCACAATCATATCCACTATGGAATACAATACTTGTAAGGCATTGGAAAGCATAAAGGGTAAAGAAAAAAGGAGAATTTGCTTTGGCAAATTCCCTTTTGTATAGTCTTTTAAAATTTTACTTTTCGTGCTTTCCATAGTTATATTATAACTCCAATTTATTTAATTATAATATTTAACTTTGGTAAGTTTATTTGTTTATCCTCTCAAGTGCAGGAGAATTAAGTGCAAGGTTGAGAACGTTCTTTGCCGTGCGTAGTAGTTCGCCACGAGTCATTCCCTCGTTTTGTCCAAGTGAACTTAGTAGGGTGCCGTCGGGACGTTTGGGGGATATGGGAAGTCTGCCACCACCGGGCATTAGCACGTCAACTTGTGCTCTTACGCGATATGCTTGGTCCTTAATATTTAGGAATTCTTGGGAAATGGATTTTTGCATCCACCAGTCGGTCATAACCATACCTTCATAACCCCATTCTCCACGAAGAATGGTTGTGCAAAGGTCGTAATTGTAGTGTCCCCATACCCCATTTATTTTATTGTATGAAGTCATTATGGTGCGAGGTGCAGATTCCTTTATGCAGATTTCAAATCCCTTTAGGTAGATTTCACGGAGCGCTCTTTCGCTTAGTCTACTATCGTTACGGCTACGATTGGTTTCTTGGTTGTTGCAAGCAAAGTGTTTAGGACAAGCGGAAGCACCGTTTGCTTGTATACCCTTTACGAACGCGCAAGCCATTTTACCGGTTAAAACAGGGTCTTCGCTGTAGTACTCAAAGTTTCTGCCACAAAGTGGGTTACGGTGTATGTTCATACCGGGTCCAAGTAGAACGTCGGAGCCTTGTTTTAGCATTTCTCTGCCGATAACTTCATAAAGTTTTTCTACAAGTTTGGTATCCCATGTTGAGGCAAGAAGGGTTCCTATTGGTAGTAAAGTGCAAACTGCTTGTAGACGCAATCCACTGGGACCATCACTTGTTATAACCGGGGGAACACCCTTTTCACGAAGGCTGGGTAGAACGCCTGCCATAGCACCGGCATTACCGGGAGCACCTAACTTTGAGTGCATGGTATAGTCACCACGGGATATGGCTTCTAATTCTTTGTTACTTAGTTGTGCAACGAACTCGTCAAGAGTAATTTTTCCATTCTTTACGTCAATGAGTTTGTATCCTTTGTCTCCGGTATAGGGGACATCACAAGTGGGAAGATTGTCCAAGATTCTTTGTTTTAGACTATAACTTCTAGTGGGGACTTTCTCTTTTGAGATGGTATATTTTTCGCCGTTAAAGAGTGGCTTAAATCTTTCAAAGGAGAGTTGGGGAGAGCCGGCTTCTTGTAATTCTTCCACAACGAGATCGCTTTCATAATTGAAGGTATAGAACTTTTCTACCTCTCTTACGGAATTTCCCAGGTACAAGGAATATTCGCCTTTTTCCAAAACGTATGCAGATTTTTTAACCGCGCCGACGTCGTCGTAAGAAGCAAAGGCAGTAAGAGGAATAATGATTTCTACGTTCTCCTTTTCGCCTACAGCAAGGAGTTTGGATTTACCAAAACCTACTAGAACTTTTTCGGGCTTGCCAAGTTTTCCTTGTGGAGCGCTTGCGTAAATTTGAATGGTATCACGTGCGTTAACCTTTCCAACGTTTTCAACTTCCACGTTTAGTTTAACGTAGGTGTGGTGGTCTTCAACTTCAACTTTGTTTTTATTAAACTTACCATATCCTAGGCCGTAACCGAAGGGGAAGAGGACGGCGTCTTTATTAAAGGTTTCAAAGTAACGATATCCAACGTAGACGTCTTCTACGTAGAAGTTGGCGTCTTTATCTCCAAAGTTGTCTGCGCCGGGATAGTCGGAGTAGTTTCTTGCAATAGACATGGGTAGTCTACCATCGGGAGAGGCCTTTCCAGAAAGAACGTCGGCTATGGCATTACCCGTTTGCATACCACCTTGCCAGGTGATTAATAGGGCAGAAATCTTGTCGCCGTAACGCTCTAACCAAGAGAAATCAATAACGTTACCAATGTTCATTAGTACGATTACGTCGTCAAATGATACAGTAACTTTATCTAGCATATCAACTTCTTCGTCGTGCAAGAAGAAACTGCCTTTTTCTAACTTGTTTTCTCTATCTTCGCCGGCGGCTCTACCAATTACTACTACTGCTTTTTGAGATTTTTCTCTAGCCGTTTTTACTATCTCTTCGGTAAGAGGCATTTCGGGATATCTCCAGGGCCAATGTCCCCAGAATCCGTTATCCGTGGGGTTTGCTTCGCACCAGTTTTCATATATTTTAATAAGATCTTGGTCCGGGTTTAAGGTTTCGTTATCAACTATACCCTTAAGAATAGATATACGATGAGGAGCGCGAACGTCGCCACCTGAGCCGTAACCTACGAAGAAAGTATCTACGGCAGTTCTGCCAAAGAGCGCAAAACTTTCCTTTCCTAGGGGCAAAGTGCCGTTGTTTTTAAGTAGCACCATACCACTAGAAGCCACCTCGCGAGAAAGTTCGGGGGTGTTTTCAAAGGCTTCGCCGTGAATTACGTCACAACGCAATTCTGTTTGGGAGAGAGAATTTGAAAGAAGATTGATAACTTTACTTATCGTTCTAGAGATAAAAGACATAAATTTACTCCTAAAGCATAATCTAGCAACAATTATATCACACGCGCGTATAAACTTCAAGGGGCAATTTCTTTTTATTGGTTGCGCGATTATAAAACTACATTACGCAATAAAAAAGCCTAACCAATCGGCTAGGCTAATGTTAATTACGCATTACTTTTTTTCGCTATCTTTTTGCGAACCAATTCAATTACAGAAAGGACTATGGTGTATCCCACTGCGTATACGGGAAGCAGTGGCCACACGGTAAGATTTCCAACAAGTGGAGAACGCATATTTACTGCATCATCCAATCCAACGAAGGTGATTAGGAAGGCACCAATTGCAATGTAAATGCCGATACCCGTTACGGTATAGCGCCACTTCTTGTAGGTGATATGAACTTGATTGAAAAGGAGTAGTGCTATAACTACAACAACGGACATAGTGTGGTGTAGTAGGCCGGATATGGTCGGTAAATAGAGGAAAGATGGGTTTTGACCTATGAATGAAGGAGCAATAGAGGTTAAGGCACCACCGACCAAACTAATGTGCCAAAGGAAATGGAGAGCAGGGTTATCTTTTTTTCCGAACAATACGACAAGGGAGAGGAAAAGACTGTCCAAACCGCAAATGCTATCCGGAATGAGTGCAATCCATCTAGGTTCGTCATATTTAAAAACTAAGGAAAGTCTATTAAAAATTATGCATCCTAAAAGAAGAACGGCTAGACTTTTAAGAATAATAGTTTGTGATTTTTCACTTTTTGCATACTTTTTTGCACATATAAAACCAGGTACGCAAATAACTACGAAAGTTGCAAGATACACAAGGTGTTCCCACCCAAAACGTTGAGGTCCCATAATTTACTCCGCTTGTTTGATACTTATACATTAACCTTTTTTTGCAATAATGTCAATGCTTGGTATCATATTGGGTTCTTAAGTTAAAAGCCACTAACTAATTAAAGATAAAAAGTATTTTATACTAGTTATAAAAAAGGGACTTTTCAAAGAAAGATTTATAGTGTATAATAAATTAGTTACAAACCAACAAGCATTTTGGAGATCGTTTATGAGAATGTACGATATTATCAAGAAAAAGCGCGATGGATATGCTTTAACCGAGCAAGAAATTAACTTTTTCATAGACGGATACGTCAAAGGCGATATACCCGACTATCAAGCATCGGCTTTTTTGATGGCAGTATATTATAAAGGAATGAACCTGGATGAAACGCGTGCGCTTACCTTTGCAGTACGCGATAGTGGTGTAACCTTAGATTTTTCCAGCATTGATGGAATTAGGGTTGACAAGCACTCAACGGGAGGCGTGGGAGATAAAACCAGCCTCGTAGTAGCACCCATAGTTGCATCTCTTGGCGTTAAGGTTGCAAAAATGAGTGGACGTGGCTTGGGACACACCGGTGGCACCATAGATAAACTAGAATCTATACCCGGATTTAGAACCGATTTAAGTGAAAAAGAGTTTATTTCCATTGTTAACGAATTGGGTGTTGCAATAGTTGGGCAATCTCACGAACTTGCACCTGCTGATAAAAAACTCTATGCACTTCGTGACGTAACCGCAACGGTAGATTGTTTACCACTCATAGTATCCAGTATTATGGGTAAAAAACTTGCAGCCGACGACGACTGCATAGTGCTAGACGTTAAGACGGGTAGTGGGGCATTTGCTAAGACCGTGGAAGAAAGCGCACGTTTAGCAAAAGTTATGGTGGAAATCGGTAAGGCTGCAGGCAAAAAAATGCTTGCTCTTATTACCGATATGGATAGACCGCTTGGTGCAAACATAGGCAATAGTCTAGAAGTTATAGAGGCAATAAACACTTTAAAAGGACAAGGTCCAGAAGATTTTACCGAAGTATGTATTCTTCTTGCAACCAATATGTTATATCTAGCAGAAAAGGGAACTATGGAAGAGTGCGAAGCAATGGTAAAGGGCGCGATAGAAGATGGTTCTGCGCTAGAAACCCTTGCTAAAATGGTAGAAGCACAACACGGAGATAAATCGGTTATCTATAATCCCGACTTGTTCAAAAAAGCCCCGTTTAGTTTGGAAGTAAGAACAGAAAAGAGTGGATACATAACTCGCGTAGATACCGAAGGATACGGCGTTGCATCGCTAATGCTGGGTGCCGGCAGAAACACGAAAGAGGAAGAAATAGACTATTCCGCAGGTATTACTCTTGTTAAAAAAACGGGCGATAAGGTGGAAAAGGGCGAGGTTATTGCAGTAATGTATACCTCCGATAAATCACGATTTGATGGAGCCGTAGCAAGATTTATCACGGCAACGGAAATAAACGACTTTGAACCAGAGAAAAGACCTCTAGTATTTGAAAGGGTGGAATAATGGCAAAATTATATTTTAAATTTGGAGCAATGGGTTGTTCTAAAACGGCTCAAGCACTTATAACCAAGTTCAACTATGAAGAGCGTGGAATGAAAGTTCTTCTCTTAAAACCTTCTATTGATAAACGTGACGGAGAAACTATAGTTCGCTCTCGCATAGGACTTAAGGCAGAAGCAATCACGGTGCCCGATGAGGAAAATCTTTACGACTTGTACGTAAACGAGAATAAAGATTGTAACGTTATAATAGTTGACGAATGCCAATTTTTAGCACCCGACCAAGTTGACCAACTAAGTCAAATAGTAATGGACTACGACGTGCCGGTTTTGTGTTTTGGACTTTCAACAGACTTTCTTACCCATCTTTTCCCGGGTAGCAGACGTCTTTTTGAAATAGCAGACTCTATTGCCGAAATCAAATCCGTATGTAAATGTGGTTGTAAGGCAACGGTAAACGCACGTCTTGACGACAATGGTAACGTGGTATTTAGTGGCGACCAAGTATGCTTAGGTGGCAATGAAAGATACGTGGCAATGTGTAAAAAATGTTGGTTAAAGGCAAAAAGAGAGCAAGAGGCTCGTGGCATTTATACCTAAGATAAAAACGGGGATACTAAGGATATGAAAAGACTAACAATAGGATTTTGTGGTGGAACCGGTAGTGGTAAAACCACTCTTGCAGATAGAGTAATAAATGCAGTAGGTGGAGATGCCGTACTGGTAAGCATGGACTGCTATTACAAAGACAACAAGCATTTACCATTTGAAGAAAGGGTAAAAATAAACTACGACCACCCCAACGCATTTGATACCGATTTGCTTATATCTCACATAAAAGATCTTAAAGAGGGTAAAAGCATAGTGCGCCCCACCTATGATTTTTCTAAGCACGTACGCGCAGAAGAGTGGGCTAAACTAGATAGTGCAAAGGTTATAATCGTGGAAGGCATATTGCTTTTTGAATGCAAAGAGTTAGTAGATATG
The DNA here is from genome assembly GCA_045534735.1 of Candidatus Stercoripulliclostridium sp. GTDB lineage: Bacteria > Bacillota > Clostridia > Christensenellales > DTU072 > Stercoripulliclostridium_A. Next base: position 6,880 of record JAZSKG010000110.1, on the reverse strand, counting down.
TTGGATATTAAGATATTCGTTGACACCGATGCCGACGTACGCATACTTCGTCGTTTGGTTCGTGACGTAAAGGAAAGGGGTAGAAACCTTGATAGCGTAGTTAACCAATATCTTACGACCGTAAAACCCATGCACGAAAGATTTGTTGAACCATCTAAGAGGCTTGCAGACGTTATCGTTCCCGAGGGTGGACATAACGACGTAGCCTTTAATATGATAATTGATACCATAAAAAGAAAGATAAACTAGGGAAATATGAAAATTAGAATCTCAAACGAGGTAAAAGAAGCACTTTCAAACAACAAAGCGGTAGTTGCTTTGGAGTCAACCATAATTTCACACGGAATGCCCTATCCTAAAAACGTGGAAACGGCTCTAAAAGTAGAGGCGGCGGTGCGTGAAGCCGGAGCGGTTCCCGCAACAATCGCAATCATAAACGGCGTACCCACCATAGGATGCTCCAAAGAGGAAATAGAACACTTGGGTAAAGCAGGTCTTAGTGTAACTAAGGTTTCCAGACGTGATATACCAATGGTAGTTGCAAAGGGATTAAACGGAGCAACCACGGTAGCGGGAACCATGATTTTTGCAGAAATGGCAGGCATAAAGGTCTTTGCAACCGGTGGAATAGGTGGCGTGCATAGAGGCGCAGAAAAAACCATGGATATCTCTGCCGACCTAGAAGAACTTGCGACCACCGACGTATGCGTTGTATGTGCCGGCGCAAAGAGTATTCTTGACCTAAACCTCACCATGGAATATTTGGAAACCAAAGGGGTTGCCGTGGTTGGATATGGTACCGACGAGCTTCCCGCATTCTTTACTAGAGAGAGTGGCATAAAGGTATGTTATCGTTTGGATAGCGCAAAAGAAATAGCCCAAGCGCTTAACGCTAAGGAAAACCTAAATCTTCGTGGTGGTATGCTTATTGCTAATCCCATTCAAGAGGAATACTCTATGGATGCAAAAGTAATAGGAAAGGCAATAGATGAAGCCATTAGTGAAGCAGAGGAAAGGGGAATAAAGGGCAAGGAAATAACCCCGTTCCTACTAGATAAAATACAAAAAATAACTGCTGGCAATAGTTTAGCAAGCAACATAGAATTAGTATTAAACAATGCACGTCTTGCTTCTCAAATTGCAGTTGAACTTTCACTTTTAAAATAAAAACTTTGCCATAGGGCATATCAATAGGAGAAAAATCATGGATATTAAAGACATTCTCGCAAAATGTGACCATACTTTGCTAGGACAAAGTGCAACTTGGACGGAAATTAAAGCCATATGTGACGATGGCATAAAGTATTCCACCGCATCAGTATGTATTCCCCCAAGTTACGTAGCAAGAGCCAAGGAGTACGTAGGCGATAAACTACAAATTTGTACGGTTATCGGCTTCCCAAACGGTTATAACACCACAGCAGTAAAGGAATTTGAAACCATAGACGCCATTAAAAATGGTGCAGATGAAATTGATATGGTTATAAACATTGGCGAATTAAAGGCCGGTAATTATGAATATCTTTTAAACGAGATCAAGGCTCTTAAGAAGGCTTGTGGCGACAAGATTTTAAAGGTTATTATAGAAACCTGTCTACTTACCGATGAAGAAAAGATAAAGATGTGCCAAATAGTAACCGAAGCCGGCGCAGATTACATTAAAACTTCCACCGGATTTTCTAAGGCAGGCGCAACCTTCCAAGATATTGCATTATTTGCAAAGAACGTAGGAGAAAACGTTAAAATGAAGGCTGCAGGCGGAATATCATCTATTGCAGATGCAGAAGAATTCGTTCGCCTTGGCGCAAGTCGTCTAGGTACGTCTCGCATTGTTAAGATCGTCAAAGCGCAAGACGACGGCAGTGCATATTAATTATAAGGAGGACACGATTATGCCTATACCCACCCCACATATTACGGCTAAAGCAGGTGACTTTGCCGATACAGTTCTTATGCCCGGCGATCCACTAAGGGCAAAATTCATAGCAGAAAACTTCCTTGATGACGCAGTACTGGTTAATAACGTACGTGGCGTTCAAGGATATACAGGATACTATAAAGGAAAGAGGGTATCCGTCATGGCATCCGGCATGGGACAACCCTCCATAGGTATTTACTCATACGAACTATTTAACTTCTATGACGTTAAGACCATAATTCGCGTTGGCTCTTGTGGTTCTTTCCACAAGGACTTGCACGCTAGGGATATAATTGTAGCAATGGGCGCTTGCACTAACGGCAACTATGCAAAGCAATACAATCTTCCCGGCACATTTGCTCCTATTGCAGACTTTGATTTGGTTCGTAGGGCGGCGGAACTTTGCGAAAAGGCCGGCGTTAACTACAAAGTTGGCAATATTTTCTCTTCCGATATTTTCTATGATGAAAGTAATTCCGGAATGGATTGGGCAAAAATGGGTGTTCTCGGTGTAGAAATGGAGTCTGCAGCACTCTATTGTAATGCGGCAAGAGCAGGCAAGAAGGCTCTATGTATTTGTACGGTAAGCGACTCTTTCATATATCCCGAGGAGAATACTACCGCGGAGGAAAGGCAAAATTCATTCACTAAAATGATGGAAATTGCCCTTGAACTAGCATAATGAAAAGAGCATTTATAATCGTTCTGGACAGTTGTGGAATAGGTGCGTTACCGGATGCGCATTTATGGGGCGACGAGGGTAGTAATACTCTAGGTTCCATACGCAACCACGAAAACTTTAATTGTCCCAACCTTATAAACATGGGACTATTTAACGTAGAAACCGTAGGTGGTGGCGTGGAATCTCCAAGTGGCAGTTTTGCACGTCTTGGAGAACTTTCCAAAGGAAAGGATACGACCATTGGTCACTGGGAGATAGCAGGTATTGTTTCTCCCACACCTCTACCCACCTATCCAAATGGATTTCCTAAGGAAGTCATAGAGGAATTTGAAAGGCGTACGGGAAGAAAGGCTATTTGCAATAAGCCGTATTCCGGTACCGAGGTAATAAAGGACTACGGAAGAGAACACTTGGAGACGGGTGCGCTCATAGTATACACCTCTGCAGATAGTGTTTTCCAAGTAGCGGCGCACGAGGACCTTGTGCCCGTTAGCGAACTTTATAGATATTGTGAAATTGCTCGCGATATCATGAAAGGGGAGCACGGTGTGGGTAGAATAATCGCTCGTCCTTTTAACGGCGAATATCCCTACACAAGAACTGCAAATAGACACGACTACTCACTTTTACCCATTGGTACCACCATGCTAGATCTACTTATGGAGAGTGGGCTTCAAACCATATCCGTTGGTAAAATCTACGATATTTTTGCAGGAAAATCTGTAAGTGAGAGCAATCGTACCAAATCAAACCATCACGGAATGGAAGTCACTTTGGATATCCAAAAGAGGGACTTTGAGGGACTATGTTTCGTAAATCTAGTAGATTTTGATATGAAGTATGGTCACAGAAACGACGTCGGTGGATATGCTTTAGCAATGACTGACTTTGATCTTCAACTTGGCGAGTTTTTAAAGAATATGAGGGAAGATGATCTTCTCATAATTACTGCCGACCATGGTTGCGATCCTCTTACACCATCCAGTGACCACTCCCGCGAATACGTTCCCATGCTTATTTATGGCAATAGTGTTAAGAGTGGCGTTGACCTTGGTACCAGAGATTCCTTTGCAGACATATCTGCAACAATTTTGGAATACTTTGGAGTGGACCAAAAGGATACTAAAGGAAATAGTTTTCTTAAAGCAGTTAGCAAATAATATATATAGGTGAAAGATGTATAAAAAGTTAATGGAATTGGCTGTTGAGGCTCGCAAAACGTCTTATGCTCCCTACTCAAAATATAAAGTAGGCGCAGCACTAGTGGGCAAAAGTGGGAAAATATACTCCGGCTGTAACGTTGAAAACGCATCATATACTCCCACGAATTGTGCAGAGCGTACGGCCTTCTTTAAAGCAATAAGCGAGGGCGAAAGGGAGTTTAGTGCCATTGCCATAGTTGCAGGCAAAGAAGGGGAGCCTCTTTCTAAGAGTTGTTCTCCTTGTGGCGTATGCCGTCAAGTAATGACGGAGTTTTGTGATAAAGATTTTAAAATCATTATTGGTACGCCCGAAGACTATAAGGTTTATACGCTTGAAGAAATGATGCCTTTTAGTTTTACAAAAGACGAGTTATAAAATAAACTTGATAAAAAGAAAGCCTTGTGTTCCAAGGCTTTTTTTGTTTTACGGGTTTTGTAAAGGCTCGCTTATTATCATGCGCGTTGGGAAGAATTCACCCATTTCTATGCCGACAATCTTTGCATTTATGGGTATAAAGCGCTTTGTGAATTCGGTTTTTGCCAGTTCCACTTCTTCGGGCGAACCACAAAAGATGGTTGCGTGTGGATGATATGGAAAGCCGTTTGCATAGTTATTATCAAACAAATTATGCAAGGTCATCAATTCCTCATTTACCTCGGGCTCTGCAAAAAGAACGACGTTATTAAAATGATTTACGCGCGCGAGGGGAATATAAAAAGAGGAATATTTTGCACACACTTCTTTAATTCTTACCTTGAGTTCGTTTTCTAGTTCAACTGGGAAACTGCCTAGCGTTAAGTGGAAGGGAATACCCATGGTTTGAGTGCCCTTTAAACCTAAGTCAAAAATGACGTTTTGATGCTCTTGTAATAACTTTTGCGTGTCTTCATCAAAAATGGCAAAAACGGTTAAAAACTTGTCTTTTCTCATGATTTTTCCTCTTTTTTTTGGTTGTGATAATTATATCATAAGGAAACCCGTTGTCAAGAGGTCAAAATTAAGTAAAATAATATTTATTTTAAGGGTTATTAAGTTGCTTTATTTGTCGGATTTTGGTATAGTTACAAAGAAGAGAAATTAAACCATCTCGCTTTAGCGGGAAATTTGTGAGGAAAACGTAGCATGCATCACTTTTATTGTTTACGACATAAGTGTACTAAATGTCTTTTATGTAGCATAAAAGTGTTTTCTTCAGCCAAAAAGTAATCATTTTGCCACAAACACGCAAGGTTTGTGGCAATTTTAATTCATAAGGAGAGTAAAATGAGAAAGCGTCTATTAGTTCTAGCACTTGTACTAATTGCAGTTCTTACCACTTGCGCTCTAGTAGCATGTGGAGAAGGCAATACGGCAGAGCATGACTGGGAAGACTACAAGGTTGTTTCCGAAGCGACCTGTACCAAAGGTGGCGTAGTTGTCCAAAGATGTTCATTCTGTCACATTAAGCAAGAAATCAAGACTGAGGCTCTTGGCCACAATCTTGTTTCCGAAGGAGAAGATATTAAAGCGACTTGTACAAAAGATGGTCGTGAAGCATCTTCATACTGCGATCGCGAAGGCTGTGATTATGAAATAGAGGGAAAAGTTATTCCTGCTCTTGGCCACGACCTAAAGGTTGTTCCCGGCAGTGCAACCAATCCCACTTGTGAAGAAGACGGCTGTGAAGCAACCATGGAATGTGTTCGCAATGGCTGTGACCACGAAGTTGAAGGGGAGGTTATTAATACAACCGGTCACGCATACGGCGAATGGATTTCCGTAGGAAACGGCACCCATAAAAAGGTTTGTGCAAATAGCACCGACTGTGCAGTTATCACGGAAAACTGTCAAGGTGGAAGCGCAACTTGTGAAGAAAAAGCAGTTTGCTCCATTTGTAATGGCGCATATGGCGATCTTGCCGGTCACGACTATGAAAGCGTTGTAACCGATCCTACCTGTGAAGATGCAGGATACACCACCTATACCTGTGGTACTTGTGGCGATGCTTACGTAGGAGATGAAACTCCTGCTCTTGGTCACGACTATGAAAGTGTAACCACCCCCGCAACTTGCTTAGTTGATGGTTTAATCACTTATACTTGTAAAAACGATAGTGACCATAACTATACTGAAGTTATCCCCGCCCTCGGTCACAAAGACGAAGATGCTGACAATGCTTGTGACAAATGTGGAACCACAATGTGCACCACCCATGATTGGGACGACGGCGAAGTAACCACCGAGCCCGGTTGTGAAGAAGCAGGCGTGAAGACCTTTACTTGTACTGCTTGTGGTGAAACCAAGGCTGAAGAAATTGCAGCAACCGGACACACCGTAGTAACCGATGAAGCAGTTGATGCTACCTGTGAAGAAACCGGTCTAACCGAAGGTTCACATTGTTCCGTATGTAATAAAGTTCTTGTAGAACAAGAAGTTATAGAAGCAACCGGCCACACCGAAGTAGTAGACGAGGCAGTTGCTCCTACTTGTGAAGAAACCGGCCTAACCGAAGGTAAACATTGTTCCGTATGTGGTGAAGTTCTTGTAGCACAAGAAGAAGTTGCAGCAAACGGCCACACCGAAGAAGTAGACGCAGCAGTTGATGCTACTTGTGAAGGTACCGGTCTAACTGAAGGTAAACATTGTTCCGTATGTGGTGAAGTCCTTGTAGCACAAGAAGTTGTTTCTGCAACCGGCCATACCGAAGTAGTAGACGAGGCAGTTGCTCCTACTTGTGAAGAAACCGGATTAACCGAAGGTAAACATTGTTCCATATGTGGTGAAGTTCTTGTAGCACAAGAAGAAGTTTCTGCAACCGGCCACGATTGGGACGAAGGCGTAATAACCACCGAACCTACCTGTACCGAAAAGGGCGTAAAGACCTTTACTTGTAAAAACGATAACACCCACACCAGGACTGAAGAAGTTGAAGCAAACGGTCACAATGACGAAGACGAAAACGGAAGATGTGACAATTGTACTATTTCCATGTGTGCAGAGCACGATTGGAATGAAGGCGAAGTAACCACCGAGCCCAAGTGTGAAGAAGCAGGCGTAAAGACCTTTACTTGTGAAGTTTGTGGCGAAACCAAGACGGG
>JAZSKG010000247.1:0-9321 GCA_045534735.1 Candidatus Stercoripulliclostridium sp. | reverse complement strand
AGTATGTATATGCTTGCCTATGCCTATGAGTTAAACGGCGACAAGGAAAACTCAGACCTCATTTATGAAGTCAGCAAACTTTCCGAAAAATATCTACACGAAGGCTGTACCGTGCTTCCCAAAGAAGAAAGGGTACGCGTTAGTGCTAAGGCAAACGAATATTACGTATTCATAGCGAGCATCAAGCAAGATATCGTCTACGGCGTTGGAATGGAAAAGATAGATTTTTCATTCGTAGAGGCTATGGCGAGTCCAAATATTGACAACTATGCACGCATGGGTTACATAAACAATTATTTAAAGAAGGATTGGAAGGAGTTAACTAACTCATCCGTAAAACCATTAAAGCCGGTCGGCTTTGCTCACAACCGTTAAAAGGAGGTGGAGATTATGACTATGAAATCTATAATTGACCAACGTAGAGAAAGTTACGTTGGCGCGCATTGCGAAAATTCTAAAGAGATAAATTATACTGAACTCACCGAAGAGCAAGGTATACAAAAGGTATTTTATGATGAACTTCCCGAAAGGGAAATGAATGGATACCCCGTAGCGAGCGACTACGTTGCACCCGATGGTCAAGCGTATGATATGAATACATTTACTCTCCTTTCAGAAGAGGAGCAAAAGAAGTGTAGGCTTAGATACTACTATCTTCCTTGCTGTCACGAACTTTGTGCAGGAACAACCGGTAGTGGTAAGACGACCGGTTGCGTAGAGCCCCAACTAAGGGCCATAGCATATCAAAAAGATAAGCCACATATTTTTGCTACGGACCCAAAAGGCGAACTCTTTGAAAAGCATGCTTCCTTCATGCAAAAGCAGGGTTATGAAATTTACGTTATTAACTTTAGGAACATCTTTAAGTCTCACAGTTGGAACCCTTTAGCAGAAATTTACGACGAGCATTTTAAGGGTATAAAACTAGGCTCTGACCTAAGAGAAGAAAGGGGAGATCCCTCCTCGTATATTCTTCACGACCATCCTTCCAATTATGGTAATATCTACTTTGTAAGCGAGGGTAGAGCCTTTGCTACCTATGATAGTTATCTTGCATGGGTAGAGGTAGAAAAGGAACTTCAGGATGCCAAAGTTGAGCAATTGGTTAATCAATTCTGCCATAATGCAATAGCCATAGAGTCTGCAAAGGACCCAACTTGGGAGTATGGTGCAAGAGATCTTTTACAAGGTCTAATACTTTGTATGCTAGAGGATGCAGAAAACTCAAACCTAGGCATAACCAAGGAAAACTTTAACCTTAAAACCATACACGAATTCTATCTAAGTTTAAGAATTCCAATCGTTGCCGACACGCATACTTTTGACAGTCATCCCCTCATTAAAGGAAGAAGAGGTAGAGGTGTAGACCATATGCGTTGCGCCCTCCAAAATGCACCGAATACAACGAGAAGTTACCTAGGCGTATTTGACAACAAGATGCGTAATTGGTTCCAAACACACATTTATCAACTAACTGCCGAAACCACCTATGAAATACGTGAAGTTGCCTCCAAAAAACCCGTTGCCGTGTTCGTAAGCACTCGTGATTACGAGAAGAGCGACTTCTTTATCGCCACCAGTTTCATAGACTATTTCTATAGAATCGGCATAGAGATGGCAGAAGAAAATCCTAACGCGAGACCAATACATTTCTTGCTTGACGAATTTGGTAATATTCCTAAAATTACCGACTTTGAAAACAAGATTGCTACCTCGCGTTCACGTAATATGTGGTTCCACTTGTACGTACAGTCCTATGACCAATTAGAAAACGTATATGGTGCACACGTTGCAGAAATCATAAGGGACAACTGTAACGCACTACTATTCCTTGGCTCGCAAAACAGAAGGACCTTGGAAACCTTCTCTGAAAGTTGTGGCAAAACCACCGTGCTTTCTTATCGTTCGTACGTGGGTGCCGAAAACGGAGAATTATCGGAAGTGCCACTACTTCCCATAAGTAAACTAGACCTCATAAAGCCCGGCCACATATATCTAAAGAGGTTGTTCCTTCCACTCGTAACGGCTCAGTACATAAGAAGTTACGTATGCGCCGAGCAAGGTACTTACCCCGATTACAAGGCACCACTTGAAAAGGACTTGTTCCATAAACGCAAGGCACTTAACGATAAAATTAGCCCTTATCGTAGTGGTAATACGCCAAAACGTCGTAGACCTGACCACTCAATATTGGATGATTGGGGAGTATTTGACGATTAATAATCAAAAAAAGAAGCGCTCAAACGAGCGCTTTTTATTTATATAAATAAAATAGAAACGTGCAAGGAAAGTAACGCAAGTAGCATAACGGGGATACTTATTATAACGCCGTATTTCATAAAATGCACAAAGGATAGGTGATATCCGTTTTTCTTTAGAATAGATAGCCACATAATACCTGCTAGTGCGCCAACGGGAGAGAGGTAGGCACCTATATTGGAGCCTATTATGGAGGCAAAAAGCGCTCCGTAGAAGTCTCTGCCAACGAAACCGGAAAGAGAAAGTACGTCGGAAAAGAGTACGCTCATAGGGATATTGTTAAAGACGTTGGCAGAAAGGAAGGAGGTTAATCCATATACGAATATGCTGTCGCCTTTATCAAACAGGTTCGCAATAAGCGAGGTAAATCCACATTTATTTAGGGAGAGGACTATTATAAACATGGAAAGAACGAAGGGTGCAAGAGCATATGGGAGTCTTTTTAGAACCCTTAGGAAAAGGGAGAGCCCTTGCTTTGTTACTAAAAGATAAATAAAACTTATAACTATTAAACTTCCTGCAATAACTGCGCAAGCAAGATACATTTCCACGTTTACGTACGAGCAAATGGAAAGCGCAATAATGGCAATTACCAAGTGAACGACACCTGTAATAAGCAAAAACTTGTCGCCCAATTCCACGTTGTCTTGAATGATGTGTAGAGGCTCTTTTAGTTGGCGATGGAATAAAGAGCGAAGAATAAAGAAGGCGCCTACGGAACAAAGGGCACTTGGTAAAACCATAACCTTAAGATAGGTTAGAAAGTCTATGTTTGCACTTGATGCAAGATAAATATTGGTAGGGTTACCAATAATTAAGGTCATACTTAGGGTGTTTGCCGCAACGAATTCTGCAATAAGATAGGGAATGGGGTTGACGTGTACCTTTTTAGCAAAATGTATTATAAAAGGAGTAAAGGTAAGTATGACTACGTCGTTAGAAGTAACGGCAGTAAGTAAAGAAACCATAAGATAAAGCATCAAAAAGAGGCTTTTTTGTGTGGATTTTGCATGACGAACGGCAAATGAAGCAAGATATTCAAAAAGGTTCATTTCGTCCAGGAAGACGGAAAGGAAGGTCATGCCGAAGAAAATAACCAAAAGTTTAAGTGGGTTTACCGAGGTGTCTCGCGTTAGTCCTTGCCAAGCCTCTAGTGGCTCAATGCAACCGAGAGCGATTAAAGAAATGGCCCCACCTAGGGCAATTAGCCAATAAAAACTTATGCTTTTACCCCTAATAGTCAAACTGGGTTTAAAGATAAGAAATATTAACATTTCGGTAATGGTAAGCACGCTTACCGCAATCGTCATAATCATCCAATTTTTTCTCCCGACGCATTATAGCACACTGGAAGAAAATAGTATAACGAAAGAATAAAAAATATTAAAAATATTTTCGTGTGATAATTAAATAGGTATTGACATAGGTGGGTTAGGGTGGTAATATTCATTATAATTTAAGAGTTTAAATTAAAAATGCGCTTTGTTCTAATAAGTGGGGTATTTGGAAAAATGGAGAAGAATGAACTTTTACCACAGATAACAGAGCAAATTTTATAGGGGGTATTTATGTATTTTAACGAGTTAGAATTAGGTATGTCAGTTGATATTGCTCCCGTTATTATAGATAAACAAAAAATGTTGGATTTTGCATATGATTACGACAATATTCCACTACATACCGACGAAGAATATGCAAAGAAAACGCCTTTTGGTAAACTTCTTGCGCCCGGAGTAATGACTTTTTTATCGGTATGGGCAAAATATTTGGAAGTTGACTTTTTTGGAGAAGAATTGATAGCGGGAAAATCCACCAAAATAGAGTGGTTTAAGCCTGTTTTTGCAGAAGATGAATTATTTTCCAAGGCAACTATTACGAAATTAACGCAACGAAACCATAAAAACGGAATTGTTGAAGTAACCATAGAAGTCTATAATCAAAACGGAGAGAAAGTTTTGATTGACGTTACGGAAGCGATTGTTAAAATAAAAGCCCAATAATAAATATTTTTAATTATATTCATCATAAAGCCGTTATTGAACTACTTTTAAAAGTGGTATAACTGGTTATTGAAAAGTTGAAATTGAAAAACAAATTAGTTCTGAAGAGTGGGAAAGAGATTATACACCTAAGAAGGATCGATATGAAACATCGTGTCATGAATGTTGGGCTGATATGAAGTATTATGGTCAGGATTTTATTTGTATAGAGTGTAAGAAAAAGTACATTGGTTATTTGGAAGATAATATAAACGCCTTAGAAGAGGTTGAATCAACCATATCTGATTGCATTAATGACTTAAATGATATGAAATAAAATTTTTGAAGAAAAACGGTAAAAATATACCCCGCTGAAATTACAGCGAGGCATAAGGAAATGGTTGTTTTCTAATGAAAAATAAAAGAAAAAACAATGTTGAACGTTTTTGCGGTTCAACACTGTTTCAAATTGCGGAAAATATTAAACGTAAAACTGACTTAATCGTTAATAGCTTTAGTTATATAATCCGCAAGTGCTTTTTCACCAACAGCACCAGAAGGGAAATATTCCGACGTTAAAGTTTTATTCTCACTACTTAGGACTGTTTTAACTTTTGCAAAAATTTGTTTAAACAAGTCTTTAGACAAATCTCCAATTTGTTCACCATAAGGAACTAATATTTTTAACGCACGTATAAGAGCGGAGTAACCTGTGGTTTTTGTTAATATATACGAATCATCAACCCATTCTTGTATAAAAACATCTTTTGCTGCTTGAAAATAGTTTATTAAAATTTTAGCAATTACCGCATCTTTTTCACTTATATAATATTTACGGAAAACAAAATTTTGATTATCATTTAAATTTTCATCATTTTTACTGTCAACAGTATCCTTATTCGCATTAGAGGTGATTAGTTTTAATAAGTGAGTTACAAACGTTCCCTGTGAAAGGGTTTCATCCTCTGATTGGCGTTTTTCAAGCATTTTTATTTTTCCACAATACGGAGATTCAGGATCTGTGTTTAGCATTCTAGCAATCTCATGGCATGTTTTATATGGACTTCTTTCTTTTGCAACGCCAAATAAATCATATATTAAGGATTTATCTACCTTTGCTTGATTATTATTAATCGTTGAAAAAATATAAGCCTTTTCTGAATCATTTAAATTAAACATAACTACTATTGGTAAGTAAATATCTTTCAAGTTTGAACGTTTAATTCCTTCAAATCTATGTTGCCCGTCTATGATTTCTGCTTTATTGTTTTCGTCGAGAGTTATTTCATATATACCCTCACCTATAGGTTGAAGAGTCTTTTCGCTGGTGATTGAAATTATTATAGGGGTTGGGAAAATCGCATCGGGATCTTTGCAATAATAGGCTATATCATCTACTTTTTTATCTTTTAGTTGACGTTGCGTTCCATTATTAGCATCTCTTCTATGAATTTCTGCAATTTGTTTTAAATCTGACATTTTAATTTTACCAAAATAAAATGTGCCGATGGGTTGCTCAATTTCTATCAAAGATAAAGTAATCATAATTTAATCTCCTTTCCTTCATTATTTGTAATCTTAACATTGTTTTTTTGTTCAGATAATTTTTTTGATTGTTGATTAATTTCACTATGGTATGGTGTGTCATCTAATTGTTTATATTCTTCATACCGAAAATGAAGTTTGTTTAAGCAAAACATGTATAGAGATAGAAGAATGGAAGATATAAATAATATTATCTGCAAGTAAATATTGGTGTTTAATGCTGTCATCAAAAATATAAAGCACAAAAACAGTATTAAAACGCATATTCCCAAGGTAATTGTTTTTCGTGTCAAGAATAAAGAGTTTTGTTGGGATTTTTTAATTTCCACAGAAAAAATAAGAAAATCAATAAAGAGTGGAGCAATAATTGACATCGATATAAAATACAATGAACCGCTTTCAAATTCTTTAATTCCATTATTTATTAAACCTATAAAAAAAGAAGATGATGCAATTAAAATATAAGCAAACCACATTAAATATTCTGGATTTGTACAAAGAATACGAAACACATGTTTTTCTTTTCGTTTTTTCATGAATTTTCTCCTTAGTTTTTCTTAAACACAAACAAATACTCGTGGGCGAGTAGTAAAAAGTTATGCTTTATACTGTTTGTTTTCCAAAAGCCCGTTGCTTTGCAATTGTGCTGTTCTTTTATAATAATTTCTTTTGTTTTAAAGCCTGCAAGCTCAAAAATTCGCATTGTTTCAAATGCAAGTGGTTGCACCATTCCGTTTTTACGAGTGTCGCCCATTAAAACAGCGCAAAATTTACCTTTCTTTAGGACTCTAAAGCTTTCTTCCGCAACTTTGCCTATTTCCATTAAAAATGACTTAATAGGTAAATGCGACAAATCGCCGTCAATATCCTCGCTATACTTTATAATATCGGCATAAGGTGGGTGGGTACAAATTAAGTCAACGCTTTCGTCGGGCAAATCCAACTTTTGAGCATCGCCAAGGCGAATAGAAATATCTACGTTAGAGTCAAAGTCAAAATTACATTTATTACGAGATAATTCTACCGCATTAGGGTTTATATCAATACCAATAAAATTTCTGCCTGTTAGTTTAGATTCAACGGCAGTCGTGCCACCACCTACAAATTGATCTAAAACTGTATCGCCCTCGTTTGAATATCTTAAAATAACGTTTCGGGGAATATAAGGCGAACAATTACCACGATATTTAGCATCGTGTGTTGCCCATTTGCCACGATTAGGGAACGCCCAAACAGTATTTGTTTCAAGCTCGAAATTTTCGGGTTGTAAAGGGATTTTCTTTGCCATATAGTTTTATCTACAATCCTTGCACCAAGATTGATTTCTAATTGTGCCATTACCCATATTTCTAAACCCAAATTCGCTAATAGGTTTTTCTTCGCCACATTTAGGACATATACGAGTTGGCTCACTACCGTTATATCCACTTGATTGAATAATAGGTCTTTCTGTATTTTTATCGTTTTTGTTCATTTCTTTTCTCCTTATTTTAAAAACTCAATAGTTCCATTTTCTATATCGGAAATACAATAGATATTATCCATGACGTCGAACGTTTCTTCTAAATTGTGTCGAGCAGAGTGCCAACCTTGTCCGTCGGTAAACCACACAAACGCAAAACCTTGAATTTCTTTTGCCTCTAACGCAATAGTTTTATAACTTCTTGCGGTTTCATTAAGCTTAGAGCCACCACTTGAATAAAAATTAGTTTCAATGCCGTAAATAGTAGCACCTTTTTTAACAACAAAATCAAAACGTTTTTCTGCTTTACCTTGATTTGAAATGTTTGAAAGGTCAATAGACCACTTTTTCTCAATGTTGGATATATACATTTCTTTGAAGTAGTCAACACCTTTAACAAGACCTGCTTTTTGTAAATAATCTTCAACAAGGTTTTCCATTAAATGACCGCCACGATTTTTACGCCCATTGCTATCAAGACCGACTTCAACACCTGTAACGTAATCAACCAGATTATTTATAACGTGTTCAGAAATCAACGAAAAAAGCCCGGTTTTTCTCATAAACATTTTATATTCTTCAACGGAATAATTCATTTTCTTAAAATTGAAAAGATACTCGCCGTCGCCATCAATGGTATAAATTTCACGACCTCTAACAGCTAGTAATACGGGAATACATTTTAATACTTGCGGATAATCCGTAAGCAATTTTTCAAAATCTGCCTCTATATTTTTAGAGCCAATAAGCGAATTAAGAATATTAAGTTCAACCTTAATTGTTTCTACGTTTCCGTAAACTTTGTTAAAGTCAACGTAATAACCGTAATCGCAAATGCTATTTCTAAACGTTTTTAACCATTCCTTAAAATCTCTTTTCATAAGTTTGTATTCCTCTTAGTTTTCGTCGTATGCTTTTTTTATAAGATCTTTTGCCAACGTAAGATCGTCATTTTCTTTTATTATTAACTGAAGATCTCCACAGCCCCAATGACCTATATTACGAATATCTCTTAAACTGTCATTCAATTGCGATTTGAATTGTTCTGGATCTAATTTCAAATTTAATCTTATATTAGATTGATAAATTTCCATTGTTGCAAAGTTTTTAATCTTCTTAAAGGCAGTATATAATTTAAGAATATTTTCAGTAACATCATCGCCCAGCGATAAAGTAAATTCTTTTAACTCGTCAAATATAGATTTGAATTTTACAGGAGCGTTTGAATACTGTTCTATAAATGTCTTATCAACTTGCTTTTTACTTGCGACTTCCTTTTCAGTTTCTAGAGGAGCAACCGTATTAGCGTTTAAGAGTTCAAATAAAACTAGTTCATTTCCATATTTCTTATATCTAATAAGTGAAACATTTCTATTTATTTGTTTAATTGCTTCTTCATCATATTTATTAAAGTCGCTCGCTATACAGATAACACGAGGCATAGACCAATCAATAGCATTTGCAAGTTTATGTCCTAATTTTTCTAAAACTAAAAGTTTGAAATTTGCCTTATGTTCTAAAAGCCAATTTAGATAAAATAAACCTTGATTTATTACATTTTCACTTGAATGTCTTTTATATTCAAAAATAACAGGACAATTGTTTTCGTCAATACCGATTGAGTCCATTCGACCATTGTCTATCTTGTATTCTGAGTCCAAAAAAGTCACGCCGAAAAATTCAAACATATTTTTTTCAATAATGTTTTGAAGTTCTTTTTCTACAGTTACACTTTTTGAGGTTAATTCTTCAACTTTAGTTCCTATCTTAAATAATTTAATCTCTGCCATAAGTATCTCCCTTAATTGCAAATTAGCAATTCTTTTATCTTGCCCCGGCTGTCGCCTTTACTGTTTATGGCTCTTGTTGCCTCAACCTTGTTTATTGTATATGATTTATAAAGTTCCTCGAAGAAAGTATCTTCGGGGTTTACGTTTTGCGGATCAGAATTACTTAACATTATTTTTGCACCGCTTAAATTTATTTCATCAATAAATTTTGCAAGACGTATCTGCTCATTATCATCAAAGCAATCAGCGTTATATGCTGTAAAGCCTGCTGTTTCTGAAATAGGAC
>JAZSKG010000143.1:0-2124 GCA_045534735.1 Candidatus Stercoripulliclostridium sp. | reverse complement strand
ATCATCGTTTAATGAACGAAAGCATAGGTATTGTTACCTTTAATGCATATCAAAAAGAATACATTGAAGATTTACTAGATGCCGAGGCAGATAAGTCTCAAGCATTCCGTAAACAACTATTTAAAGAAAGAAATAGAATTGTTGATGGCGAGAATGCAAGCATTTTTGTTAAAAATCTAGAAAACGTGCAGGGTGATGAACGCGACATCATAATATTTAGCGTTGGATATGCTAAAAACGACTATGATAAAGTAGTCGCTCAGTTCGGCCCACTTTCAAACGAGGGTGGAGAAAACTGTTTGAACGTTGCAATCACTCGAGCTAAAAAGAAAATATACGTCGTTACTAGCATTGAACCTGAAGAATTAGATAGAGCTGGAACCACTAAAAATAATGGTCCCAAACTTCTAGAAAAGTATCTACAATACGTTCGTGCAGTTTCCGACAATAAACCACAAGAAGTAAAAGACGTTTTGTCAACAATGCATAAAACTACTACTAACATAGATCCCATAGGTGCTTATGAAATCCAAATAAAGCAAGCATTGGAAAACCTTGGCTATGAAGTAGATATGAATCTTGGAAACACCGACTATAAACTCTCACTAGGTGTATTTGATAAAGAACTTAATACCTACGTACTAGGTATTGAATGCGATTATCGCGCCTTCCACTCCAGCAGTAGTATTTTAGAACGTGATATTTATCGCTTTAAATTCTTAGAAAGCAGAGGTTGGGTCATTGTAAGAGTATGGTCCAGAGATTGGTGGCTTTCCAGAGATAAAGTTTTGCAAGATTTGGTAGCAACTATTGAGCGCCAAAAGTCACTCTTGCATGAAAAAAATGAAAATAATTAGGAGAAAAATATGATACATTTATTTTATGATTCAGATAGCGAATTGAATTTAAACTTAGCAAAACAATATGGCATAGAAGGCGATGAACATCACATTAAAATGCCATACATAATACAAAACAAAGCCCATTTATGTGAATTAATAACCAAAGAATCTTCAAAAGAGTTCTTTTCTCTAGTTAGAGCAGGAAATATGCCCTCTACTGCTGCACTTAACCCCAGGGAATATATTAGCATTCTTGAGCCTCATTTTGCAAAAGGTGAAGAGATGCTTTACGTTGCATTCAGTTCCAACATGAGTGGTACTTTTAACAACCTCAACATGGCTCTAGCAGAACTTGAGCCTAAATATCCCAACGCAAGATTCGTTAGGTTTGACACTAAAGGAATTAGCCTATCAAGTGGTATTTTTGTATTATACGCAAAGCAATTAATAGACGAAGGCAAAACCATAGATGAAATTGTTGAAATCTTGGAAGACCTACGCATGCGTGTTAATGCATATTTAATAGCAGACGACCTAATGTATCTCAAAAAGGGAGGAAGATTAACTGCTATTAAAGCATTGCTAGGCACCATGTTGCAATTAAAGCCTATAATCAAACTTACTACAGCAGGAACGTTAATACCAACAACAAACGTTGCAGGCAAAAATAAGGCCGTAATGACCATCATTAAGGAAGTTGCAGATACCGTAACAGACTTAGATAAGTTTAATATTTTCGTTATGAATGGCGACGTTGATCAAGATGCACAAAGAATAGTTGCTAAACTTCAAAGTTTAATTCCTGGAGCAAACGTCGTATTACAAGAAATCGGACCGGTTATCGGCTCACACTGTGGTCCCGGCGCACTCGCAATAGTATTTGTTGGCCCAAATAGACCCGATCCAATAGAAGAATAATGAAAAAAATATTACCATTTATTTTAATTTGTATATTAAGTGCCTTGCTAATGTCTGGTTGCAATCACGTAGTGGAAAATCAAGCATTTGGCACCTATTTTAGTATTAAAATAAATGGAAAAGAAGCAACAAGCAAAGGAAAATACGTTAAAAATTTAATTCTTGAAATGGATGGTTTGCTCTCAACGTCAAATCCTAATAGTGACGTAAGCAAAATAAATAACTCAAAAGCGAACGTTCCGATTAAAGTATCAGGTGTAACTGCATCTGTTTTTCGCCTTTCTAAAGAATTGTACAAAGAAACAAACGGAGCATATAATCCGGCAGTATTTCCACTTGTAGAACTATGGAATTTTCCACCAAC
>JAZSKG010000242.1:0-4736 GCA_045534735.1 Candidatus Stercoripulliclostridium sp. | reverse complement strand
TTATTACACTCACTTAATCTCTTCCTCAAAAAGATAATCTAAATCTTTTTCGGTATAAACGTAGTTTTTGCGACAATAGTCACATTTAATTTCCAGCATACCTTGTTCCTTCATAATCTCTTCTACTTCTTTTCTACCAAGAGATCTAATTATTCTACGAACTTTATGCCAACAATCACATCTAAACTGAACGGTTTGTTCTGGGAAGAATTCAGCATCTAAATGACCAAAATAATATTGACCTATTTCATCTATTCCTTTTTCTGCTATTAGTGCTGAAATATTAGTAAAGTTGGTCATTATGTCCTCAAGAATAACAACCATATTTTCATCGGCATCAGGCATGGCTTCAATGATAATACCACCAGCCGCTTTACAACCATCTTTATCATTTAAAACGCCCAAGGCAACAGCATTTAATATACCTTCACTTTTGAACAAATATGAATTATAATCTTCTGCAATTTCACCACTAACAAGTTGAGAGCGGCCAACGTATGGCTCTTTTAAGCCAAGGTCTTTAATAATTACCAAATCACCATCTAGTCCAACAGCACCACCGACGTTAAGTTTACCATCTGCTCTTAATGGTAGATCAACCTGAGGATTTTCAACCAATCCTTTTACTGTACCTACGCGATCAGAAGTAACGTAAATCTTACCTATGGGACCACCACCATTTATAATCATGTTAAACTTATTGGTTTCATGTTTAAGGTTAGATTCAATATAAGCACCAACAGTTAATGAGCGACCGAGAACAGCCGCTGCGAGTGGGGTTAAATCATGTATTTTTATGGCTTTATTTACCGTTTCGGTAGTATCTATAAGAGCAACACGTGCCTTTCCACCGAATAATACTGCTTTAATAATTTTATCCATACTTATTTTTTCTTTCTCTTGTAATTTACAGGTCCGTTTGAATTAGTCTTCTTTTCTTTTTTATTCTTACGGGTTTCAACAACTTGTGCTTGTTCGTATAGCACTTGAAGAACGTTTTCACTATTGTAATCTCCATAGTTGGTCATAATCAATGCCATAAATGAAATTCCTACGCTTATGCAAATTATAAGAACTATAAAGGTAAAGAATCCACCTATGAACATTAATGCAAAAGGCAAGAATGCAAATGCCGTCATAAAGAACCCTGGAATGAAGAAAGTGATAGTATAGAGTACGGCATTCTTAAGTTTTTCAGCATACTTAAGTGTTTTATTATAACTAACAACTTGGGGTACCAAATTGACAAAAATCATTGCCGAAAGTAGCAATATAATGCATCCAATGATAACTGCAAAATAATGTCCAACGTTAGCATATCCTCCCCAAAGTGCAGCAACAAACTCTAGAATAAGTTCTGCGCCACCAGCAAAGAAAACTGCAAATAGAGCAAACGTTAAAACCATTTCTTTCCAATATAATTTAACGCCATTAAAGAACTCTGTCACAGTACGATTAACGTCTGCTCCAGTGCGTTTATCCTTCTTGGTTAAAAACTGTTCGCCCCATACCATCTTTTGGCATACGTATATTGCACCAGCAAAACCAAAGCCCAAAACAGGAAGGAATAAAGCGATACCAAGTATCATAATTCTATAACTCATTACCATCATAACTTTAGCATTAGCAATAGATGCACCGGCAGAAAGGCCTAAGCCGAGATTGCTCATGAGATAAGGAGTATCTTTAACGGATTCTAACATATATCCAAAACGTTCTGCACCTAGGATACTAATGAACATTACAATTGCTATAATAGGTAAAGCAAACAATATAGTTAAAACGTTCACCATCATCAAATCTTGTGAAAACGCTTTAAATATGTCTTTAAATCTTTTAAATCTTCCACCGGGATAAGCACCTTTTTTCTCTTCATTACGTGCCTCGGTAGCAAGTGAAAATGAATTTAGCAAGTATAACTTTAATGCGCTAGTCTTCTTTTCTTTCTTTTGGGTATTTGCCATAATATCCTCACTACATAGTTATTCGCATACTATTATAAAACAAATTCTAATTTATTGCAAATATATTTTATTTATATATTTGACATTATTAAACAAAGTTTATATAATTGAATAAAATATTTATATATAGATGGAGGTCATCTAAAAATGAAACAATACGTTATGGCAGTTGTAGGCGCAACCGGTATGGTTGGAAGCAAGTTTTTACAAGTACTTGAAGAAAGAAAACTTCCCGTATCCAAATACTATCTTTTCGCAAGTGCTAAATCTGCTGGTAAAGAAATAGATTTTATGGGCGAGAAACACACCGTTATCGAACTTAATTCTGAAAACATAAAGAATAAGGGAATTAACGTTGCTTTATTCTCTGCAGGTGGTTCTATCTCCAAGGAATATGCTCCTCAATTTGCAGCACTCGGCGCTACCGTAATTGATAATAGCAGTCAATGGCGCATGCATGAAGACGTTCCACTAGTAGTACCAGAAGTTAACGGCGAAGCCGCTCTAAAGAATAAAGGCATCATCGCTAACCCCAACTGTTCCACCATACAAGCAATGGTTGCTTTAAAACCCCTACAAGACAAATATGGTCTAAAGAGAGTTATATATTCAACCTACCAAGCAGTAAGTGGTGCTGGTGTTGCTGGTTTCAACGATCTTAAAGACGGAACTACCAACAAGTTCCCCTATCAAATCAAAGGCAATCTAATTCCTCATATTGACGTATTCCTAGACAATGGATACACCAAAGAGGAAGAAAAAATGATAAACGAAACTAAGAAGATCCTTGATGATTATAACATCAAGGTTACCGCTACCACCGTTAGAGTTCCCGTAGCACATGGTCACAGTGAGTCTATTAATATAGAGTTTAACAAGCCCTGCACCCTTGAAGGCATAAAAGAAGCATTTGCAAACATGAAAGGTCTTGTTGTTGTTGACGACGTTAAGAATCTTAAATATCCTATGCCTCTTTTTGCAGAAGACACTGACGAAGTATACGTTGGACGTATTCGTTTAGACGATACTGTTGAAAGTGGTTGCAATATTTGGGTTGTAGCAGACAATATTCGTAAGGGCGCTGCTACTAATGCTGTTCAAATAGCAGAGTACTTAATTGAACGCGATGCTCTATAAAAGGAGAAAATTATGTCTATTTTTAAAGGCGCAGCTACTGCATTAATAACACCTTTTGTAAACGATACAGTAGATTATGATAATCTGGAAAAGTTAGTAGTTAAACAACTAGAGGGTAACATTGATGCTTTAGTAATTAACGGCACAACTGGTGAACCTACAACCATGACACATAAAGAGCGCACTAAGGTTGCCTCTACTGTTATTGAGATTGTAAATAAAAAAGTTCCTGTAATTCTTGGCGCAGGCTCAAATAACACTTATACCGTTATTGAATATGCAAAAGAAAACGAGGATCTTGGCGCAGATGCTATTTTAACCGTTACACCCTACTATAATAAATGTACTCAAAATGGTATTTTTGCTCACTATAAGGCAATTGCCGATAGCGTAAACCTTCCCATTATTATGTACAACGTTCCTGGCAGAACCGGTGTTAACATCGCTCCTGAAACTGCACTTAAACTTGCAGGCTATAAAGGAATTACTGCAATAAAAGAAGCAAGTGGTAACATCAACCAATTCATGGAAGTTGCTAGACTTTGCAATGGAAAATTAGACATTTATTCAGGTGACGATGGCTTAGTACTCCCCATCCTTGCTTTAGGTGGTATTGGCGTTATTAGTGTCGCTTCCAATATTTGCCCACAATACATGCACGACCTTTGCGAAAACTATTTTTCCGGTAACGTAGAAAAATGCAGAGAAATGCAATTTAAATTAAACCCATTGGTTGATGCATTATTTAGCGAAGTTAACCCCATACCTGTTAAGGCTGCTGCAAAACTTGTCGGCTTAATCAAAGACGACTATATGCGTTTGCCCCTCACCCCATCAACAAAAGTTGACTATATTCGTGAGGAACTTGTAAAATTTGGATTTAATATTTAAACTATGAACGTACTAATTTACGGTATATCCGGCACAATGGGCCGAATAGTATATAACACACTTAAAAACCACCCTACTGCAAATGGCATTTGTGGTGTTGATAAATTTGCAAAACAAGAAGATTTTGACATACCAGTTTATCAAAACGTTGATGACGTAACCGAAAAGGTTGATTGTGTTATAGATTTCTCTGTTAAGGCTGCCCTACCAGACATTCTATCGTATTGTAAAACCAACAAGATTCCTTGTGTACTTTGCACAACGGGATACAGCAATGATGAAATTGCTATGATAAATGAGTCATCCAAAGAAATTGCCATCTTCAGAAGTGGAAACATGAGTGTTGGTGTTAATGCTCTAGTAAAACTTGTTAAAGAAGCAACTAAACTTTTAGGAATGGCATCTGACATAGAAATTATTGAACAACATCATAATAAGAAAGTTGATGCCCCTTCCGGCACTGCTATTATGCTTGCAGACGCTGTTAAAAGCCAAATGAATGACTTAGAAATAGTCAATGGTAGAGAAGGTATTTGTGGCAAAAGAAGCAAAAATGAGATTGGTATGCATGCAGTAAGAGGTGGAACAATTGTTGGAAAACACGAGGTTATGTTCATTATGAACAACGAAATAGTTACTCTAAAGCATGAAAGTGAAAATAAAGGTATTTTTGCAGAAGGCGCTATTAGAGCCGCGGAATACTTAATAAATCAAGCTGCTGGATTGTATGATATGCAAGACATG
>JAZSKG010000048.1:0-4365 GCA_045534735.1 Candidatus Stercoripulliclostridium sp. | reverse complement strand
TGGGAGACGATGAAGAATGCTGTGTTACGTGGTCTCGAAGCCGAGGGTGTGTTGCCTGGTGGATTGGGTGTTCGTCGCAAAGCTGTGAGCTATTATGTGCAAGCATCAGGTTATGCCGGCAGTCTGAAAAGTCGCGGGTTGGTATATGCCTATGCACTTGCAGTGTCGGAGGAAAATGCTTCAGGCGGAAAAATAGTAACCGCACCTACTTGTGGCTCATGTGGGGTAGTGCCTGCCGTACTTTACCATTTGCACACCACCAAAGGATTTTCAGAGCAAAGGATTTTGCGTGCATTGGCTACGGCCGGATTGTTTGGCAATGTGGTTAAGACCAACGCTTCGGTTTCGGGAGCAGAGGTGGGTTGTCAAGGTGAAGTGGGGGTTGCATGTGCCATGGCTGCTGCTGCGGCAAGCCAACTCTTTGGCGGCACTCCCGCCCAAATCGAATATTCGGCCGAAATGGGACTTGAACACCACTTGGGATTAACTTGCGATCCTGTTTGTGGTCTTGTACAAATTCCTTGTATAGAAAGAAATGCTGTTTCAGCCATGAGAGCAATTAACGCATTATCTCTTGCAAACTTCCTTTCAGATAGCCGTAAGATAAGTTTCGATATAGTTGTAGAAACCATGTATAGAACGGGAAGAGATCTCTCAGAACATTATCGTGAAACCTCAGAAGGTGGTCTTGCAAAGTTGTATAAAGCAAGATAAATTATATGTCAAAATTTTAAACAAATATCCACCCGTAAATGGTGGATATTTTTATTTATAATTGCTTAAGCATTAATAGAATTTAGATAACAATCAGCCTCTTTCAATATATTTCTTGTTTCTTCAAAGGATAGTACTGAAAGAGCTTTTTCTATAGGAAGAAATAGGGCACCTAACGCTTCGTTTTCTTGGCAAATTATCGTATTAGAGGTGCATTTCCCCAAGAAGTATACTGCAATTTTGATAACGTCTTTTTTTGATGACATTAAATATTCAATTTGTTTTCTAAAGCCTTCTACTATTTCAACGTCAACGTTTGTTTCTTCTTTTAACTCTCGTAAAGCGGTTTCATATTCGGTTTCATCTTTTTCAACCTGACAATTAGAGAGACCAAAATCACCATTTAGGGACTGCAAAACTAAATACTCTCGTGTATTGTTGCGCAACTGATATGCAATAAAACCACATGATTTTTCGTAAGTCATACATTTCCTTATCTAAAAGAGCAATGGTGGACCCGAAGGGATTTGAACCCTCGGCCTCTCGGATGCGAACCGAACGCTCTACCAACTGAGCTACGGGCCCTTAATAATATAATTATATCATCTGGAATGCTATAAAGCAATAAAAAAAGAAGCAAGTAATTTGCTTCTTTTTTTGGTGCGACCGAAGAGACTTGAACTCCCACCTCATTGAGACTAGATCCTAAGTCTAGCGCGTCTGCCAATTCCGCCACGGTCGCATACAATAGGGGATACCTAATATCCCCATTGTTGGTGATCCATCGGAGATTCGAACTCCGGACACCTTGATTAAAAGTCAAGTGCTCTACCGACTGAGCTAATGGATCATGGGATGACTTTGCAAATCTCGGGCAAATTGGTGGCAGGGGTGGCAGGATTTGAACCTACGAATGCGGGAGTCAAAGTCCCGTGCCTTACCGCTTGGCGACACCCCTATAACGCTTTGGGGTGAGTAGTGGGACTTGAACCCACGACCTCCAGAGCCACAATCTGGCATTCTAGCCACCTGAACTATACCCACCGCGTTAATTTGCGAAAGTCATCTATTGTAAAGTTGCCCGATGCGTGCTGGTGAACCAGGAGGGATTCGAACCCCCGACCTACGGCTTAGAAGGCCGTTGCTCTATCCTACTGAGCTACTGATCCACAGTTTTGGAGCGGGTGATGGGAATCGGACCCACGCAACCAGCTTGGAAGGCTGGTGTTCTACCATTGAACTACACCCGCAGATACAATCAATATCTGCACGCGCTTAATAAGTATAACCAGTTCAAAATGTTTTGTCAAACAATTTTTGCAATTTGATTTATGTTTTTTAAAAAATATTTTTGAAAGAACCTACTATCATTTTAAAAAAATTTGCATTGACTTATTCTATTTATAATAGTATAATTATTTATATTCTATAAATAGTATGTTTTAGGAGATTTAATATATTATGGATGCTAAAAAAACCATAGAGAAAATTAAAATCGTCCCCGTTGTAAAAATTGATAATCTAGACGACACGTTGCCATTGCTTAATGCACTTTGTGAAGGGGGTATACCGATTGCAGAAATAACTTTTCGTACCTCTTGTGCTGCCGATGCCATTAAGATTGCCTCTCACGAATTAGGCGACAAAATGCTTATAGGCGCAGGCACGGTAATTAATGCTAATCAAACTGAACTTGCTATTAATAATGGCGCTAAGTTTATAGTATCTCCTGGTTTTGCTAAGGAAATTAGTGATGTATGTAATAAAAACAATATTATTTACGTACCAGGATGTGTTACGCCTACTGAAATTATGATGGCTATCTCTTGTGGACACAAAATTATTAAATTCTTCCCTGCTTCAAATTACGGTGGGGTTGCTACAATTAAAGCATTAAGTGCACCATTTGGTGATATCGTGTTTATTCCTACAGGTGGAATAAATGCATCCAATATTAACGATTATTTGGCAGTTAAATCCATTATAGCGTGTGGTGGCAGTTGGATGGTTAAAGATAGCCTTGTAAAAGAGAAAAAGTTTGATGAAATAGTTTCAATATGCAAAGAGGCCATTAACGTTATTGGAGGTTAAAATGAGAGTTGTTACTTTTGGCGAATTAATGTTAAGACTTGCTCCTAATGGTTACTATCGCTTTTTCCAAAACGATCAAATGCAAGCTACTTTTGGTGGAGGCGAGGCCAACGTTGCCGTTTCACTTGCAAATTATGGAATAGATTCCGTTTACGTAACCAAGTTGCCTAAGCACGCTATTGGACAAGGTGCTGTTGATTCATTGCGTTATTTTGGAGTTGATACCTCTAAAATCGTTCGTGGTGGAGATAGAGTAGGTATATATTTTTTAGAAAAAGGTGCAAGTCAACGCGGTAGTGTTTGTATATATGATAGAGCAAATTCTGCAATAGCAAAGGCATCTGTAAAAGATTTTGACTGGGATAGTATTTTTGAAGGCGCCGATTGGTTCCACTTTACGGGAATTACCCCCGCGTTAGGAAAAAATGTTGCAGAAATTTGCGTTGATGCTTGTAAAGCAGCCAAAGAACGTGGCGTTAAAATTTCCTGTGACCTTAATTATCGTGGCAAACTTTGGACGCGTGATGAAGCACGTGAAACCATGACGGAATTAGCAAAATATGTTGATGTTTGCATTTCCAATGAAGAAGATGCAAAAGACGTTTTCGGTATTGAGGCCGAAAATACAGATATCTATGGTGGTAAACTTAACCATGAAGGATATAAATCCGTTGCAAAACAGCTTGCAGATAGTTTTGGTTTTGAAAAGGTCGCTATTACTTTACGTACCTCTATTTCTGCAAATGATAACGATTGGGCCGGTATGCTATACGATGGTAAGAGTTACTATTTTTCCAAGACGTATCATTTGCATATTGTAGATAGAGTAGGTGGTGGCGATTCTTTTGGTGGTGGACTTATCTATGCACTACTTACCGGAAAAGAACCACAAGACGCTATAGAATTTGCAGTTGCTGCAAGTGCCCTTAAACATACCATTGAGGGTGATTACAATAGAGTTTCCGTTTCAGAAGTAGAAAAATTAGCCAATGGAGACGGAAGTGGAAGAATCAAAAGATAAAAACCTTTATTGAGGAGAAAATATTATGTTTGAAAAAGTTAAAGTTTGGTTAAAAGAACACAAAGACATCCTTCAAATCGTAAAGTTTATAGGGATTAGTTTAATAGCATTTGCCGCAGAGTATGCAATATTCTATGCTCTACAATTTGGTCTTTACGAAGTTTGTGGCCATGATGATTTCAAATGGTTCTTGTTTGAATACAAGGGTGGCAAGGATGCTGCTTTTGGTTTAGCGGGATTTATTGCATTCTTAGTTTCAAAGTGTGTTGCAGAAATAATCTCTTTTATTATAAATCGCAAAAAGAATTTTGAGGCCGACAATAATATAGTATTTAGCGTTGTTACATACGTTATAACCGTAGTAGCATTAATTATATTTAGCACTTGGCTTGGTGGCGCATTATCAAATGCTCTAGGCGAATCTCTCAAAGAGTTTGGTACCACAATAGGTAAGTTGCTTGGCTCATTTATTAGTTTCATAGTAATGTTCCTTCTGGCCTAGAGTGTACTCCTGACCAAAAAAGGCGATAAAAAGGCTA
>JAZSKG010000246.1:0-1783 GCA_045534735.1 Candidatus Stercoripulliclostridium sp. | reverse complement strand
ACGATGCTCCTCCTTACGTCCTTTTGAACCACCAAAAAACTTTGCATGACGTTTTTGTAATTGCACATGAAATGGGACATGCTATGCACACCTACCATTCTAACAAGGCTCAATGCTATGAAAAGGCAGATTATCGCATTTTTGTAAGTCGGAGGCCCAAGCGGGTCTTAGGAAGACAACTGGGGCTATCAACTCCTTGGCTCACAGAACGACATGGCTACGATCCGACTTGACGTTTTTGTTATTGCACATGAAATGGGACATGCTATGCACACCTACCATTCTAACAAGGCTCAATGCTATGAAAAGGCAGATTATCGCATTTTTGTTGCAGAAATTGCGTCAACCGTAAACGAAGTTTTGCTACTAAAGCATCTTTTGAAAACGGCTACGGGCGATGAAAGAAAGTATCTTCTTTCTTACTATCTTGACATGTTCCGCACTACTTTATTTAGACAAACTATGTTTGCTGAGTTTGAAAAGTATGCTCACGACGAATATGAACAAGGTCGTCCTTTAACGGCAGAAAACATGAGCGCAAAGTACTATGAACTAAACAAGGCATATTATGGTAGTGGCGTTATACACGACAAAGATATTGAGATTGAATGGGCACGTATTCCTCACTTCTATAACGCATTCTACGTATATAAATATGCAACCGGATTAACTACTGCAGTTAATATCGTTAACAAACTATTGACCGAAGAAGGATATTTGGATAAATACCTACAATTCCTTTCCACCGGTGGAAGTTTATATCCTCTACCTACTATTGAAATCGCGGGAGTTGATTTGAAGAGTAGTGAGCCTTTTGAGTTTGCAATGGGCGAGTTTAAGAATACTTTGGACGAACTTGTAAAACTATGAGTAAAAGAATAGGTATAACGTTATTGGTGATAGCCTTGGTAGTGGTTGCCGTTTATGCTATAATCGGTTTTACTACCTTTGAAGAGTGTACTATCCAAACAACTAAACCTACGGAGTTTGAAGCAAGTGAGTATATTGCCGAGATAATATACAATTCTTTTTCATACAATGACGGTGCCTATGAATATAGTATAAAAATAAATATAAACGTAGAAAAACTATCAAAAACTGCTACGGTAACCGAAAAAATGGCTATTGAACAGCAATCCAAGGATGCTATAAGTGCCATTAAATTAGACTGGGAAAAGCGAGGCTATAAAATAAAGAAAGCAGAATCATATTCTTTATCTGCAATAATTGCTCGTTACTCAAGTTATGATGAGTTGGCTCTAGCAAACGGTCAAACCGGTTACGATAAAGGTGAAGATACTGCAACGACATATAAAGGACTATTTTTTAATAAAATAGTATCTGAGAGATATACCGTTTTCAAAGAAGAAAGTGGAAGTGTATTAAATCTTGCAGAAAAAGAACTTGAGAAGATAGATGGTGTTAACGAAGGCGAAATAGACTTAGTGTTTAACTATGGTACAATGTATAAAACCTCAACCATTTCTTCCGATGCCGAACAAATCTACAAACTTATAGACGAAGAGACGGGACTATATACCATAGTTCACGAATTTAGAATGAATGCGGGCAATAGGGCTAGAATAATAAGTATAGTCCAAACAACCCCCAACGTATATACTTGGTACCTGATACCAATTGTTATTAGCCTAATTCTTGCTGGTACAATTATATTAATTGCAGGTGCTAAAAGGAGCAAAAGATGAGTGACACGAATGAAAACAAATTAACAGCCGTTAAACGTTATCCTTCCAATAACGAAGCAGAGCAATACTTGCTTTGT
>JAZSKG010000277.1:0-4581 GCA_045534735.1 Candidatus Stercoripulliclostridium sp. | reverse complement strand
TCCCACTTTTAAAGCAAGAAGAAGGGCTTAATTTCGTAGGAAACATGGAGGCTCGTGAAATTCTTTCCGGAGACTATGACGTTGTTGTAGCAGATGGCTTTAGTGGTAATATTGCTCTTAAAGGATGCGAAGGTACTGCTTTAGCTTTTATGACAATTCTTAAGAATGCTATTATGGAAGGTGGACTAAGGGCTAAAATCGGCTATCTTCTTATGAAGCCTGTTTTTAAGAAAGTTAAGAAAACCTTAGACTACAACGATTATGGTGGCGCAGTTTTAGTAGGGCTACAAAAGATTGTAATTAAAGCACACGGTAGTTCTAAAGCCAAATCAATTAGTGCTGCAATTATGCAAGCAGTAACTTTACATAATAGAGGCATTATTGACGAGGTTACTAAAGCACTCGTTAAAGAAGAAAAGGTGGAAAATGAGACCTTATGATTATGAAGTCGTAGAGAATATAATAGGCTATACTTTTAAAGATAAAAGGTTGCTACTTGAGGCGTTTACACATAGTTCATATGCAAACGAAAATGCTGATATTAGTTACGAACGCCTTGAGTTTCTTGGCGATAGTATTTTGGGTTTCGTTGTATCATCTTTTTTATTTAATCGTTATCCCAATGAGGATGAAGGATTTTTAACAAAGGCTAAGGCAAGTATAGTTTCTGGTAAAACGCTTGCTTACGTTATGGATGAAATGGGTTTAATTAAATACGTAAGAACTGCGCAAGGTTCTATCCAACAAGAGGTAACCCAAAGTTCTAACGTTAAAGAAGACATTTTTGAATCCATCATCGGTGCAATA
Source organism: Candidatus Stercoripulliclostridium sp. (assembly GCA_045534735.1). Classification (GTDB taxonomy): domain Bacteria; phylum Bacillota; class Clostridia; order Christensenellales; family DTU072; genus Stercoripulliclostridium_A. Next base: position 3,774 of record JAZSKG010000277.1, on the reverse strand, counting down.
ATGATAGATTCTGAAAGTCATCAAGAGTGTGAAAAATATATTTATAGACATCTTGGGAAAAGGCTTAACGGCACTATGTTGGATGATGAAATATATGATTACAAATCAAAACTTTTAGAATACGTTGCAAAGCATCCACAACTGAAAGTTCAATTTGAAGTTTCTCCACTAGGAGATAACGTGAACTCGGGTTTTAGCGCAACGGTATTGATTAACAATGAAAAATATGGCTATGGCGAAGGCCGAACCAAGAAAAAAGCCCAACAAGTAGCCTCTAAAATAACGTTGCAAATTTTAAAAAAATAGATTTTTCGTTCAAATACAAATGCAAAGCAATCCAAAAGAAAAATTAGGGTTGCTTTTTTTTAATAATTAATTTATACTATATGCTAGATTAAAACGCGCACGCGCTAGGAGTAATAACTTTGAATTTAAAGAAAATTGAATTACATGGGTTTAAATCATTTGCTGATAAAACGGAAATTCCATTTGAATCTAACGTTACCGGCATAGTTGGGCCTAATGGTTGTGGCAAGTCTAACGTTATTGATGCAGTAAGATGGGTACTTGGTGAGCAAGCACCTAAAACACTTCGTGTAACAAAGATGCCGGATCTAATTTTTAATGGTACGACCAATCGTTTATCTCTTTCATATTGTGAAGTAAGTTTGTATCTAGATAATGAAGACAGAAGATACAACGTTGATTTTGATGAAGTTGTCATTACTCGTAAATTAGTGCGTGGTGGCGAAGGTGAGTATTTTATAAATCGTGAACGTTGCAGACACAAGGATATCATAGACCTATTCCGTGATACTGGTATCGGTAGAGAGGGTTATAGTATCATTGGTCAAGGTAAGATTGACGAAATCCTCTCTAACAGCCCAGAAGGTAGAAGAAAGATTTTTGAAGAAGCCGCTGGTATTAGTCGTCAAAAAGCAAGAAAGGTTGAAACTGAGCGTAAACTAGAGCGCGCACGTCTAGATATGTCGCGTATCAACGACATTTTGCAAGAAGTAAGCTCATCTCTTGGACCACTAGAAAAAGAAGCAAGCGACGCTTGTAAAGTAAAGGCATTACGTGAAAAACTTAAATATTTGGAAGTTGCATATTTCTTGCATCAATGTGACAATAGTGCAGATACGAGAGAAAGAATTCGTCAAAGACTAAGAAAAATTGGCGAAGAATTAAGCGAGCAAACAAAAGAACTGGATAGATTAAACCATGATTATAACGTAACCATGATGGGTATGGAAAATGGCATTAAGTATTCAGAAATGCTACATAACCAAATTACTGATTTAATGGTTGCTGCAGAAAAAGCGCTAGGTGAAGGTCGTGCTTTAGGTAAGGATATTGAGTATGCAAAGCAAGATAACGTAGCGATTGCAGAAAATAGAAAGGAAAACCAAATTAAACTTTCAGAAAAGGCAAAATTAATTGAAGAAAAGTATAATTTGTCTGTTGAGAAATCTAACGAACTCAAATTGAAGGAAATGGAGAGCGAAGATCTCAATAAAGAGTATACTAGGATTTCTCTTTCTGTTGATCAACAAGAAAAGGCCATTGAAGCAAGTAACGAAATGTTTGTTGATAGGCTATCACGAAACGCAGAAATTGATAAAGACGTTGCTGCTTTAAAACTTGAACAAAAATTATTGTTGGATGGTTTATCCAGTAATAAAGACGAGTATGAAGATAAAAAAGCATTATCTTTAAAGGTTTCCAAGATAAAGGAACAATTCCAACAAGAAAAGGACCTTTTTGAAAAAGAAAAGACCGAAAAAATGGAGGAATTGCGCCTTGCTAACATTAATAAGAAAAACGCAGATGATGAATTAAAGGAACTTCAAAATAAGGTTATTTACTTAGAAACTAGAATCAAAAACTCTACTTTTAAGAAAGAATTAATTGAAGAAAACATCAATAATTATAACGATTATGATGGAAGTATTCAAAACCTTATGGCTTATGCTAAAGAGCATCCCGAAGTTAAGGATAAAATTATTGCTACAGTAGCAGAAGTAATTAGCGTTCCAAAAGACCTACAACTTGCAATTGAAATTGCATTGGGTAAGTCCATACAAAATATTATTACTAAAAACGAATATGATGCATCCGATTTGATGAAAGTTTTGCGTAATAATAATCTTGGTAGAGCAACTTTCCTACCTATGACGACTATGAAGTACAATGATCTTTCAAAAGAACAAGAAAGGGCGTTAGATGAAGATGGCGTAGTTGGTGTTGCTAGTGAACTAATTAGGTATGATTCCAAATACAATAATATTTTCTCAAATCTACTTGGTAAAACTGTAATTGTAGAAGATCAAGAAACTGCAATTAGAATTTCAAAGAAGTATGGATATTCATTCCGTTCTATAACTTTGGAAGGTGACGTATACTCTGCAAGCGGTGCTTTGACCGGTGGTGCTGCAGGTAAAGTCGGTGGAAAAATACTTGCTAGAGAAAGTGAGAAAGAGTACTTTATTAAAGAAATCAGAAAGGCACAAAAAGACCTTGAACTTATTAGCGAGGATATAAAAGATAGAGAAGTAGAGTGCAAAGAATTGGCCAATGCAGTAAACGTTATATCTTCTCGCCTAACAAAACTTGATATAGAAATAACTAGACTAGACGGCGACATTTCCAGGTGTGATAGAGAAATTGATTTCTATCAAAGCGATATGAAGAAATTGTTTGCCGGAAACGAAGGTAGTTTGACACGCCTTGAAGAAATTGAAAAATTGCTTAAAGAAGCAGACAAGCACAAAGAAAATATTTCTTCGGATAAAACGAGTACAGACGACTATATAACTGAGTTAAAGAATAAATATTACGAAGATAAACAACTTCGCGAATCTTTGAATAAGCAAGTTACCGATGTCATGATGGAAGTAACTGCGCTTAAGAATGAAATTGATTTGCTAACTAAAGAAGTGGCATCTCTTAAGACCGAGTGTAAAATTCTTGAGCAAGAATTGGTTGATCTAGACGTTAGAGAAAAGTTCAATAATGGGCGACTAGAAAGGCTAAATAGGGAACTTGAAAAGGTAGTTTCTAACTCTAAAGAGCAAACCCAAATAAATGAATTAAAGACCAAACTTGCCGAACTTGAAGTTGAAAGAAGCAGAATGAATGATTTGGTTAAAGAATTAGATCAAAAGCGTATTGAACAAAATGATCTAGTTAATAAAACCAAGGCAAAAGAAGTTAGAGAAGAAGCCAATTTGGAGATGGTTGATACTCAAATTGCAGCACTTAGCCAAAGAATGGAAGAAAACTACGGCTATGATTTAGATAAGGCAAAAGATTATTTTGTTACCGTTGATCCTTCTTCATTAGAAATAGAATTCATTCCTGAAAAGGCAAATAGCGAAATCTCATCTATTAGAAAGAAGATAGAACGTTTTGGCCCAATAAACGAACTTGCTGAAGAAAAGTTTAGGGAAGAAACCGAAAGATTTGAAGATTTAAATAAACAATTCACCGACGTTCAAAATGCAGAACAAGACCTTGTACAAATCATTAATGAGTTAACTGCTGAGATGGTTGAAAAGTTTACAGCTAGCTTTAACGTTATTAACGAGAACTTTAACGAAGTATTCAAAGAATTGTTCGGTGGTGGCCGTGCAAGAATGGAACTTGAAAAGGGTGTTAATGTTTTAGAAGCAGGCATTGAAATCATGGCTGAGCCTCCGGGAAAGAAGCTTTCCAACTTAGCACCTCTTTCAGGTGGGGAAAGGGCGCTTACAAGTCGGAGGCCAAGCGGTC
>JAZSKG010000260.1:0-3663 GCA_045534735.1 Candidatus Stercoripulliclostridium sp. | reverse complement strand
ACCTCGTTTCACGTTGAGTTTGCATCCCGACGATCAAGGTAAGGCCGTCACCATTAAGGCATTCCAATATAAACTGGCCGATGGTCAATGGATAACCATAGATGGATATTCACAAGGACAAAATTCCATTGATTTTGATTTTGCCGGTGTAGAATATAAAATTGACCCGGTTGACTATTTGTACTCTCTAAACCCTGACAACACTTTCAAGAGTTACAATGGACCTATTAGTTTCAGAGCAATAAATACTGCCGGACACGCTAGCCCGGAAGGGGAATACAACGTTAAAGTAGACACCTCTATTCCTAACCCATTGTATGCAGTATCACAAGAATCCGGCGAAAAGGTTTATAGTAACGATGCCAACAGATTCTATACGATATACTCTAACAAGAAGGTTACCTATAGCCAAACCGGTGTTAACGTAGATAGTGTTTACGGACAAAAAGCCCCCATCACTTACTACTATAGACAAATAATATCCACAGATCCTATCAAAGAGGGCGACAGTAAGATAGATCAACTATTTGATAGTTCCGTATGGCAAGTACTCTATAAGGAAACGGAACTTGTTTCCGGTCAATATTACTGGCTAGTTGCATACAACGGCATACGTACCAGTGCTGCTTACAAAGTAAACATTAGAGTAGAAGGCTCGGCACCTACTGCTTCATTACTAGGTGGTAACGTTGGGTCCGTTGGTGGCGTTTACGAATATAATTGGACGCAAGATAGAGCACAAATGCAATTTGCTATTACTTCTGAATCCAACGTATACATTTGGTATTCTCTAAATGGTGGCGATTGGGAAAAGGTGTCTTCCACTCAAGTTGAAGTAGAGGCAGGTAGAATAACTTACCATAACGTAGCATTCGTAGCACCTCCGGCAAACGGCGCACCCATAGAGGAAGACTTTGTTATAGTTGGTAACGTTAAGGCAACCGTAAGATTTAAGATAACCAACCTAGCAGGTTCTTCCTTTGAGGTAAAAGATAGTGTTATCATTAGAATAGATAACGAATCTCCCGTATTTGACGTAAAGTTTAGTACGGCAAGTATTGGTGACATCTCGGAAGATGATCTTTCTGCATACTTTAACGAAACTATTAACATTAAGATAGAGCACAAGGCAGAAAATCCCGGTGGCGTAGAATATACCTACAAAGTAAAAGGTAATTCCAATTACGAAAAGATGGCAGGCGACTACATCACCAGTGATGAAATCCTAGGATTTAGTGGAAACGGTACTCTTGAATTGACTATTAGAGCACAAGCAAAAGCAAGTCTAAAGATATATGAAAAGAGTTTCGTTATCTATATAGATAAGATTGCTCCCGAGTTTAAACTTCAAGGTGAAGTTTGCAAGAAAAATCCTACCACCAACCAAAACGAGCCTACCGGCAAGAAGATAGAGTCAGGTACTTGGGTTAACGCCGATGAAATTAGAATTTCCAGAATAATAGATAGCAGTTTACCCACCCCCATCTCCGGAGTAACCTACACTATTTCCACCACAACCGAGCCCGTTAAGATTTGGGAAATAGGCACTCCTTACTCCGTAAAAGAAGAGAGCACCATATACGTAACGGCTACTTCCGGTTCCGGTCTTGTGGTTAAAAAGGAATTCCAAGTTAACATAGACAACGTTCCTCCGGCAATAAACGCTGGTCCTATCTCCAACCCCGGCGAAAACCAAGTAGACCTTAACGTTTACTTTGTTGACCAAGAGATTAGATTTGTAGAAAGTCGCTTGAAGTCCGCAATGTACAACGGATTCCCCATTACGAGTGGATACATTATTGCTACCGACACTATAGATAACTCGGAAGCAGCAAAGGGTATCGTTCACATCGTTATAGAGGACCTTGCCGGCAACAAGACGGAACTAAGATTCCGCATGGTAGAATTCGGTGCTAAGATAGACGGCATAGAATATGGTAGAAGCGTCAATACCATAACTCTCAGTGAAGAGGATAAAGCACTTCTAACAGAATTTGAAATTGCTTTTGAAAATGCTCGCAGTTCATCTAGCCTAAGAGAGTCCCGTGTAAAATACTTTGAAGATTTAATCGGTAGATTAAAGGACAGAGTTGCAACTCTTGAAAAACAAGTTGCCGATTATCAAGCATATCTAGAAAGAGTTAATAATACCTCCAGTTTCACTCTAGAGCACGACTTTGAGGAAATGGAAAGTTATATGGCTCACTTCGTATCCCCCGATCCTCTAGTACTTTATCCCGCATGGCAACAAGAAAAGATTAGAGAGGGAGATTACAATAACTACTATATTAAACTTGAGAGTGAGTACAACAAACTAAATGCTCATATGGCGGTAGTAAGAGACGTTCAGAAGCAAGTTATCGCTCTTCCTGCAACCAATATCGTTGAAGAGAAAGATTATCAAAGCGTTATTCGCGTATACAATGCATATCAATCACTCTCCAACGACCAAAAGTCAAAATTCAAGTACACGCTACTACAAAAACTTCTAGAGTTAAAGAGAATTTGTGAAGTATATCTTCTCCAAGACGAAGACAAGGGCATTTCCATTATGGGTGACCACTTAGTAGGCGAGGCTGTTGGCTTAATGCTAGAAGTCGTAGCATACGAACCCACTACCGAACTATTCATAAATGCTCAAAAGACGCTCTATGAAACCGTAAGCGAAGGTAACCCACGTAAGATTATATCCATTAACAAACTTGGATTGACCGGCTATGGCTCACAATACGATACCGGTGAAATAACTATTACGCTCCCCATACCTTCAGAAGGTGAAATCAACTATACCGAATACGTATACTTTGCAGTATATAGATTGTCCACCGATGGCACTCTATCTCCCGTTAAAGACGTAATGCGTAGTCGCGATGGTAAGAGCGTATACTTTAATTCTACCCAACTAGACACTTACGTACTAGCAACCACGGCAAACGTTGTAGTTAGAGAAGAACCCGAAAAGATTTATGGTTCCGTTGCTAACATAGAAATTGATGCAACCTTACTAACATATATAACCTTTGCAGTTATTGCAATGTTCGTAGTATTCGTAGTAATAGTACTACTCGTAGCAATAAGAAGACGTACCTTCTTGCGCGCATATAACCGCGATCACAAGAATGCTCTACAACGTCGTGGTATTACCAGAATACCCAAGGGCAACGCTCCTCCCATCTCCAACCCCGCACGTCCCGAAGAGCGCGTTGGCGATACCAGAGCAACTTATTATTACGGAAAGAGAAGAAAATAGTTTAATAGCCTGTCCACCACAATTGGTGTGGTGGACAGGTTTATAATACGCAAACGCGTGATTTTTTAAATACTTAAGTTTTAGACACGTAAGGTGTAAATTATGAATGAAACCATTTTAATTATAGTATTGGTTTTGGTTGCTTTGGTGCTGGTTGCAAATGCAATCATTCTTTTGCTTATATTCAAAAAGAAAGAGAACAAAGTACTATTTGACACAAAGGAATTAGAGGGCAAAATAGGCTCTACTTTGGATGGTACGGCAAAGAGCATTAAAGAGAGTTTTATGATGACTAACGAGGCTACTACGAAGGCTCTGATGGGTGGTTTAAACGCGACGAACGAGCAAGTAGTTAACAACGTAAAAGAACTTTCACGCAGTAACGAAATTCGTCTTGTAGAGATGAAGAAAGA